>NZ_CM002139.1:3339901-3341067 GCF_000454545.1 Xanthomonas cassavae CFBP 4642 | reverse complement strand
GGCAACGCTGATCAAGTAGTCGCAACGGCCAGCGAACTGGCCGATCCGGCTCATGACGCACTTGGATCTACGATCAGCCGTCCTTCCATGCCCGTTTCCGGGCGCTGCGGGCCGCTTTTGCGGCCCCGCAGGCGCAACTATCCCGCCAAACGCACCCGCGCCAGGTACAGGTTCGCCAGGCCCAGGGCCACGAAGCAGCGGTTCGCGTTCTTGTCCAGCCCGCGATAACGCACCTTGGCAAAGCCCCACAGCCGCTTCACCACCGCGAACACGTGCTCGACACGGGCACGGATCTTCGACTTGTTGCGGTTCCGCTGGCGCTGCACCTCATTCACTTCGCCACGCTTGCGAACCCGCTGGTTGGTGAAGTCCCGGGCGTGCGGTGCATGCGTGCCGATCAGCGCCTTCTGGCTGGCGTAGGCGCTGTCTCCATAGACCCGGCGTTCCTCCCCGTGCAGCAGGTCTCCCAGCAGGTGCTTGTCATGCACATTGGCCGCCGTCACCGCCGCGCTATGCACCAGGCCGTTACGACTATCCACGCCGATGTGCAGCTTCATCCCGAAGTACCACTGCTGCCCCTTGCGGGTCTGATGCATGTCCGGATCGCGGGCCTTGTCCGCATTCTTCGTCGAACTGGGCGCGCCGATGATAGTCGCATCCACGATGGTGCCCGTGCCCACCTTCAGGCCACGTGCTTCCAATTCCCGGTTCACTTGCAAGAACAGCTCCGCCCCCAGCTCGTGCGTCTCCAGAAGGCGACGAAACTTCAGCAGTGTCGTCGCGTCCGGAACCCGCTCGCGGCCCAGGTCGATCCCCACGAACCGCCGCAGCGCCGTGCTGTCCAGTAGCGCTTCCTCGCAGGCCTCATCGGCCAGATTGAACCAGTGCTGCACCAAATACATCCGCAGCATCCGTTCCAGGCCGACCGGCGGCCGGCCATTGCCTGCCTTCGGATAGTACGGCTCGATCACCGCGCACAGTGCCGACCACGGCACGATCTGCTCCATCGTCGACAGGAACACATCCCGGCGCGTCGGCCGACGATGCTGCTCGAATCCACTGCCCTGATCGGCCGCCATCGCCAATGTCTGCTGTTTCATCGGTCGTTCCGATTTGAAGGAAGGGGCATATTTTCTCCGATAGGGACCGACTTGATCAGCGTTGCC
>NZ_CM002139.1:3338775-3339801 GCF_000454545.1 Xanthomonas cassavae CFBP 4642 | reverse complement strand
AAAACCGGCTCTGGGCATGGTGTGGATTGCATCATGGCCGTGGCAAGTCGTGGCAGCATCTCGCGCAAGCGGAATCGACGATTAAAACGATAGGCCGCTTCTCCCAGGTAACGCCTTGCGTATTTGCCTTGCGCGATGGCGTGATACACGCCACTGATGGCGCGTTTGAGATTGCCCAGCACCACGTTGAGCCAACGTGCACCGGCCGTTTCGGTCGCGGCACGACCACCGCCAGTGTCCAGCGTGGTGTGCGCGTGGCCGGCGTCTTCTAGCCGGCGGAAGCAGGCCAGCCCATCGGTGTAGACCTCGCATTCGGGCGCCAAGCGACGGGCAATCCAGTCCTGCAGCGAGGTGTTGTCGAAGCTGCGCACCGGCTCGATCACCACAAAGCGCGGCGCGGTGAAGGTGGCATCGGTCTGCACCGCAATCAGGAACGCTTGTTTGTTCTCCGATCCGCGTCCGGCCTTGCCACCGTTACGCTCGCCGCCGAGATAGGCATCGTCGATCTGCACGAAACCCGCCAGTTTCCGCATGGATTCGCGCTCGGCCATAACCTGCATGATCTTGTGTTTCATCCGCCAGGCCGTCTTGTAGTTGACGCCCAGATGCCGCATCAACTCCAGCGCGGCCATGTTGGTTTTGGTCGAGGTCAGCAGGTGCAACGCCAGCATCCAGGTGCGCAGCGGCAGCTTGGTGCCTTCGAACATCGTGCCTGCAATCAGGCTGGTCTGATGCCGGCACGCGCTGCATTGGTAGTAGATCGCAGCACCCCGCTTGAAACGCGAGCGCACGCGTCCGGCACAAACAGGGCAACGAAAGCCTTGCGGCCAGCGCCACTTGTAAAGCGCGCGATAGCACTTGGCTTCGGTGCCGTAGGACGCGAAGAACTCAGGCATCGACAATCCCGCTTGGAACTGCACGGCATTGATACTCATCACGCCACCTCGTTGGCTTCAGGTGACAGCAGCATCCACCCAGCGCGGCGCAGATCCTGCGACAGGCGGCTGATGGTCAGGGCTAATCAGG
>NZ_CM002139.1:3187661-3338770 GCF_000454545.1 Xanthomonas cassavae CFBP 4642 | reverse complement strand
GGCATTGATACTCATCACGCCACCTCGTTGGCTTCAGGTGACAGCAGCATCCACCCAGCGCGGCGCAGATCCTGCGACAGGCGGCTGATGGTCAGGGCTAATCAGGAGTTCCCTTGGCTCTTCGATCGCCGGCATGGGAGTCGCACATCATCGCTCTCCACCAACGCTGGGCCTCTTAAAGGGACCTTAGCTTCGCTGCCCCTATCCGCAAGGGCAGGCCTCCTCCTCGACGCTGGCGCTCTGTTGCGGCCCTTCGCTACGCGGTGCTCACTCCCGGGTGCGGTCGGGCCGGACGCTTCGCCTGTCGGTTCCCACGAGGCGCACAACGCGCTGGTGGAGACAAACCGATGAAGCGCACCCAAGACCTGAAGGCCCAATACCAACTCCAGATGGACGAGGAAGGCATCTTGCTCGCTGCCGCGACCATCTTGGAACAACGCCTTCAACGCCAAGGCCGCATCCACAGCCCCGACCAGGCTGGCGATTATCTGATTGCCCGCTGCGCTCACCTGAGTCATGAAATTTTCGGTGTCGTCTTCCTCGACACCAAGCATCACATCCTGGCCACCGAGCACCTCTTCACCGGCACCACCGACGCCTGCGAAGTCCACGGCCGAGTCGTCGCCAAGCGCGCCCTGGAGCTCAACGCCGTCGCCGTCATCCTCTTCCACAACCACCCGAGCGGGAACCCGGAGCCCAGCGAAGCAGACCGCAAGGTCACCGAACGCCTGAAGCAGGCGCTGGCGCTGCTCGATATCCGAGTCCTCGACCACTTGGTCATCGGCGGGCGTCAGCACACCAGCCTGGCGGCCAGGGGGTGGGCATAGCCCGCCCCTTCACCTTGGCAGCCTACCGACGCTAGACTGCCAAGGCAGATGCACTTCCAGGGAGCAGGAAATGAAGGCGTTTCACGTGCGCGGGATTGTGTGGGGGACCGATGGCAAGCGTCCCGCGTTGCCGGCCGAAGCCACTGTTGAATGCGATAGCGAAGACGGTATCGCCAACGCCCTCAGTGACGCCTTTGGTTGGCTTGTGAGCGACTTTACGGTCGTAGAAGAACTTGAAGAATTAGAGTCTCTTGACGGGGCGCAACGTAGGAATACGACAATGAGCAATGAGCCCAAGAGAGGGGAATTCTTCCAAGTGCAGCCAGACGCTCGGCGTGGAGGAAAAGGGCATGGGGTGGTCTTTGAAAACGAGAAGGTTCTGCGAACACCCCCGCGCCTGATCGTAAAGCCAAAGAAGGGCGGTTTCCCGCCGTTGCGCGAAACCCCGCGCCTTGTTTACCACCCGAGAGAAGGTGTGTTGCCTGAAGACCTAGAGGGGGGCTTTAGCGGATATTGGTTAGTTTCCGAACGGCTGCGTCGTGTGATGGAGTCAGTAGATGCGGAAGCATTCGCCTTCGCTGACGCTGACTATCGTTTGGCCGATGGGTCCAAAGGTCCGACCGTCTTCCTCTGCGATGTCGTCCGCACATTGGACGCGTTGGACGAAGAGGCTTCTGAGCTCAACATCGAGATCAGTGACGACTTCGAAGCGGGAAAATACTACGACCTCACCGGCGATATCCGGCTGGCCTTCCGGCGAGATGTGCTGGGTTCTGCACATGTTTTCAGGTTGTCTTTCCATGGCGGCGTCTTCTGCGATAGAGCGTTCAAGGAGGCCGTTGAGGCGGCGGGCATTGTCACGCCCAGCAAGTCCAATGGGCTTTGGTTTTACGACGTTGTGAACTGCTGATTGCTAACACGGGCAGCAAGGAAGGAGCCTGATCCATGGCGAACTATCGGACGCTATTCCAAGACCATCACAACATCGAACAGCAGACGCTGAAGAACAGCGAGCTGTTGGCGAGGTTGCAAGAGGTCGGGAAGTTTCATATCCATGCCCCTGAGAACCGCTTATTTCTGCCGGCTAGTCCTCAACTGGCTGACGCGCTTGGGGTCACGCCGCATAGCGGCGGCCCTTTAGCGGAATACCAAAAGGGCATGCTTGAACGGTTGAATCGCATTCAAGCGACGCGGGATGGTCAGGCGGCTCTGGAGGGTGACACGGCGGCGATGGATCGGGTCATTAAGCGCGTTGAGCAACTGCGCGATACAGTCAAGGTCGGACTGATCAACAATGACTTAAACACCAACACGCCAGTGGGTGAACTTCCGGTCCAAACCAACCAGAGAGTTCGCCAGTTCTTTCGTGATATCCCTGCTTACTACCAAGCCCACGCCCAGCAAGTCGGGGCTTTGAAGGGTTTCACGGGGGTGGACCACGGATGGGGAGCTGTTGCGCATTCCGAGTCGCGCATCGTCACCACGCTCAGCCAGATACAGGTCAGTAACACCGCCATCATTCGAGGCGGGGACATCGAGCTTCAGCGCAGCGGATTGTCGCTCGCCGTCGCAAATGCTCACCACGATGGGCGCGTGGTCTTTTCCGAGCAGGGCATCCTCAAGGTCGAGCAGGTGCTGGGTCCGGAGGCCGCACACAACCTGCGCGTGCCACGAGGCCAGCGCGGTGGCGTATCCATGGAACTGCTGCTGGGCGAAGCATCGGCCAGCACCTTGGTGCGTTCGGGCGGCTTGCTGGCGACTGGCGCAGATGCGGTGCTGACTGCTCGCCGTTCGGCCGAGCTGCTGGAACAAGGCAACGTCACCGCCGCACAATCTGAGGTCACCCATGCCTTGGCCCGTAACGTCGGCGGCTGGGCTGGAGGTGCATCCACGGCAGCAGCGCTGAGCGGAAGCGGCTTCGTGCCCGCGGCATTGGTGGTCGGTGACGCACTGCTGATGAGCAAAGCGTTCGACAAAGGTGCCGATCTGCTGGACAACCGCGCCATCTACCACCAGATCGACAAAGCGGGCGTGGAGTGGCAGTTCAACGGTCGCAATTGGCAGCGCGAAGCGGCCATCGACCTCGCTCGGGATGGCCGGCGCACGAGCGGCGAGCAGCCCGTGGTGGCCAGCTACGAGAAATCGCAGGAACTGGGCGCGCTTGCCAACGCCAAGGCAGTGGAGTTGGCGCTGGGCAAAGCCCCGCCGCCCCAGGACCCGTTTAACCTCCCTGCACGGGCCAGCGACCAAGTCGGGTTGGACAACCAGAACTGGCACCGCAATCCCGAGAGCCAGGCATGGGAGCGCCAAGTCAAAACCGCCGTGTCCGGTGCCAACGACCGGGGCAGCTACGAGCATCAGACCGCCTCCCCGGAGCGCGCGCAGCAGCTCAACCAGGAAGCCCTTGGCCGCATCGAAAGCAACATTGCCACCGGGCGCGAAGCCATCGCGGCCGCCTACTTGGAAAACCATGCTGCCCAGCGCGCCCAGGCCTATGGAGTGGAGGTGCCGGCAGCCGCGGAAAGCACCCTCGCCAAGCAAGGTCTCGTGCTGGGACACGACGGGCAGGTCTACCAGCGGAACGAGGCTGGGCAGTGGGCCGGCAGGGACGGGGTGGCCACTGGCAACTTGGCGGTCGAACTGGAGCTGACGAGCCAGGTGCGCCAGCCGTCATTAGAGCGTGCCCAGGAGACCCTGGCAGCGCTCCAGGCGCTTCCCGCGCCCACGGCGGCGCAGATGGAGCAGAACGAGCTGCTGCACCGTTACCGGGCCGCAGGCGTCGATTTGAACGTCAACCCGCAGACCCAGCAGGCAGTGGCGCTGGCCGCACAGCGGACTAGGGACGCCAATGGCATCACCGGGCCGACCATGCAACAGCTACAACGCAACGAGTTGGGGCAATACGGGTATGACAGCCCCATCGCGCACCTTCAGCGTGGCAGCGATGGGGTGACTCGCTTGGTGGCCGTCACCAGCAGCGAAGACATCCGGCAGGCGTTGAGCGAGGCGCAAGGCAATCGACTAGAGTCACCAAGCCTAGGGCGCGTGCCTGAGGGAACGGCAGACGCGGACACCTCGGCCTCCGAGTCGTCCAATCCGCAGCAAGTGCTGGATATCCAGGCCCGCATGCAAGCCTCTGTCGCGGCGCAGGCGCGGCAAGAACGCGAACAGCAAGATCGTGTTGCGCAAGAGCAGCACGCTGCGCAGGTGCGCGAGCACCTTCAGCAGGCACAGCCTCAGCTCGAAGAGAGGTCGCAAAGCGAACGGGCGGTCCAGGCCCACGCGGTGTTGGAAGGTCAGCGACAAACAGAGCANGCGCAGGTGCGCGAGCACCTTCAGCAGGCACAGCCTCAGCTCGAAGAGAGGTCGCAAAGCGAACGGGCGGTCCAGGCCCACGCGGTGTTGGAAGGTCAGCGACAAACAGAGCAGCAGCGTGAGCTAGAAGAGCGCCAGCTACAGGAGCGGCAGGCACAGACCAGCCAGCAACGCGAGCTACAGGAGCGTGAGGAAAGGGACGTCCAGGAACGTCAGGCGCAGGAGCGCCAGGCCCAGGACAACCAGCAGCGGGAGCAACAAGTCCGCCAGGCTCAAGAAGCCATGCAGGTTGAGGTCCAGCAACGCCAGGCTCAGCAAGCGCAGCAGCAAGACCCCGGCCAGCACGCCTCGCAACAAGCCGATCCTCAGCCGCACGCTCCGGATGCGGCGCTGGCTCAACAAACGCCGCAGCCCGAGTTGCAGCAGGCAGATGCCCACCAGCAGCTAGAGGGGCATAACCAACAGGTAGGCGAACGCGCGGCTCACACTACGCCCGACCCACGGTCGCAACCGCTTGGTCCAGGCGACGCGCAACCGCATCAAGCACAAGAAGCGGCACGCGCGCTGGAAAGGCAGGCGTTGGAGAGTCGCGATGCTGCGCACCTCCAAGTGCCTCCCTCTGGGGGCCGGGAATCCGGCGACCAACCTGTGCAAAGCGTGCAGGCCGATGCGGTATCCCCGGCGCTGTCTCGCCACGTGCAAACGCAGCCGATGGAGATGGAGCAAGCGTCGGTCCGCCAGCAAGACATGGCACGTGAGCAGGAGGCGGCGCCGGTTCGTGTCATGGCCCCAACGACGCCTGCGTCAGCAGACCCGTTGATTGCATCGCAGGCCGCGGCGCTCACAAATCCAGAGCAGGAAACCAAGGCCGAGCAGGCCCATCCCTCCGATGGCTCGCCCACTGAGCGTGGCGCGGCTGTGCCGCCAGCAGCACACTTTGCGCAAACGAGTGAACAGTCATTGGCAAGCAGTGCCAACACTCGCCTGCCCATCGGGTCTGCTGACGCAGAAAACCGACAAACGCAATCAACCCCTGCACAGGATCGCAGCGCCGCAGACCCGGGCGGTGCTCTGTTCCTGGAAGAGACCATGCGCGCGCTGCGCCAGCTGCAACAGGAAATTGAGGCGGCGGATCGGGAAGACGAACGCTTCCACCAGGAATGGAGGGAGTATCGCGAGCGCGGAGAACCTTATCCCTTCGCTCAAAAGAGGGCGCTAGACCAGGAGGGTGGAAGCATGGATGCACTCAGCGCGCACCAACCAAGTGGCCGCTCGCCTAGTGAAGCGGCTGAGCAAGCCGATGCCTTCCCATCTCCAGTTCAGCGCTTTGCCGGTCCAGGGGAAGGGAATGCGCCAAATGACGCGTCGAAAGCTGAGCGCAAATCGATCACGGGCGACCCTGACGTGGACGAAGTGCTCTACGCGCTCGACAGCAAGAACGAACTGGCGATCGAGCAAGCGCTGAACCGGGTCGCCAACAGCGCAGCAACGCAGGCGCTCATCAAAAGAGGCAACGAGTTCCTTGAGGCGCAGGCCCAGCAGGAGGCCCAGGAGCTCGCCGCCACACGCCAGGCGCTGGGGATGGATGTCTCAGCGGAGATCAACACCAGCCGCGGGCCGGTGATGGTGATGACCTTGCCGGAGTTTGCCAAGGGGCCGATGCAGAGCGGTCCCCAAGGGGACGGCGGTGGAGGTGGAGACGGCGGCGGCGGGGGAGGGGGAGGGGGAGGGGGAGGAGGCGGTGGTGGTGGAGGGGGCGGCGGTTAGTCAAAATCGCTTCCGTGACCAGCCGAGCTCAGGAAACCTCATGGACAGGCAAGACGCCGCCGCAATGGCGGAAATGATGGCAACGTTGAACGCGTCGAACGCCTCGCTGCACGAAACGGTCAAAGTGCTGACGACGCTGGTTGCATCCATGCAGCAGCGTGAACAACGGCTGCGCGAGGTGGTTGCCGAGCAACTTCAGGTAGTCCAACACGCGGCCAGCAACGCCGATGCCAAGGTCAATCGAGTCTTAGAAAACGCACTGCCGAGGCTGACGCAGCTGACCAATCAAGCGTTGACGCAGACGCTGGAACCGGCCGCCAAGCGGTTCAACAAAGAGATGGCCCATGCGGACGAGACGTTGCAGCAAGCCACTCGGCGTTACGCGCAGGTCCAGCAGTCCCTGGAAACGCGGAGCACTCGGCGCATGTGGATAGCATCGGCCACGATGCTCTTGGCGGGCGTCTTAGGACTGGGGGCGGTGGCTTACTCGGTGGGCATCATCAACGAGAAGCGCAGCGAGCTGGTGCAGCTCCGCACCTCAATCGACTACTGGGAGCGGGTTGCACGCGCTGACCTAGCACCTTGTGGCGAGGGGAGGATCTGCGCCACGCTCGAAAAGAACGGCCCACGTTTCGGCAGTCAGAAGCAATACCGTGCCGTTAGCCTGCGCAGCGCCTCAGACGCGCGCTGATGCTCGTCGACCTATGGGCCTGGTGCACCGTCGAGCTCCTGACAACGCCGGGCGTGTTCGCTCAGATGGTCGGGATTGGGGCGGTTCTTCCTCGACTCCGGCTGACGCACGGTCTGGCCTCTGAGAGCAAGGTAGTCAGTGGTAAGCAACGACGGAGCCAACGCGACCTTGTTCTCTGGGGTGATCCAGAGCAGCAGGCAGTCGAAAAGGGTATGGAGGTCGGCGCGGAGCAACAAGCCGTTGTCCACCCGGTCGGTGTGGTCTCCTCGGTAAGGCAATATATGCGCCGCCTCCAAGACCTCCTTCGCCGAACAGCCTGTGATGGCACAACGGCCGCCATACGCGTCCAGCAATTGGTTCCGGAAAAAAGATTGACCGCGGCGCTGAGCTACTGCACGCATGGTCCAGACACGTGCGTCATGGTCTGAATCCAATGGAGGCAGATGCGCAAATGCCGCGTCCTGCCCTTCGGCCTCGGCTTTCGATTGTGGGGTGGCGGGTAACTGCACAGCTTCCCAAATGCCGCCTTCGTTCGGCTGTAGGGTCCAGTGGCCATGGATGCTTGGTCGAAAGGGCTCATACGTCACGCGTTGCGATTTGCCTCGCCGGAAAAGGAGATCACGGGGACGATTGGAGTTTGAGCGCCAATCCTTCCGCGTCTTGTCGTAATGCCGCCGATTAGTGTCGTTGACCGTCAAAAATGAAAGGTTGGCTCCCAAGTCTGAGTGGTCCTCGCCTGGGTAGCGTCCTTTGAGCCACTCTCGAATCTCTGCGGTGGAGGAGGGCTTGGCCAGTGCTTGCACGGCTTCGGCCACGTGCCAGTATTTCACGATAGCCCGGTCGCGCAGGACCATCTCTCTTTCAGGGATCTCGCCAGCGCGCTCAAACGCAAGTTCAAAAGAATTGGCCGCTAGCGATACGACCTGCCCGACCAGGCTGAAGTCCGGCTCGAAGTCGTTGGAGGCGCGTGCGGCATTGCCAGCCCTAACTTTTGCCGGGTTGTCGGAGGTGGCCACCACGACTCGGATTGGCAAGCTTTCCGCCCAGGCTTGTTCGAGATGAGCGCGAAAAGTGTGCTTGCCACTGCCCTTCCAATGGGCGGTCTCCATCGCGTAGCGGGACATGTCGGGAGAGAAGTTGTGTGACCACAGGCTCAAAATGACTTGGCGCGGATTCTCAGACAGGGCGGACGAGTTGAACTGCGGGTCCTTGATCTCAACGCCATATCGGCGAAAGGCATCGCTCATTCGCATGGGGTGTCAGTGTCCTTGGCAATCGGTGTTCAGGCGTGGCGTTATGGTGTCGAGCCAATCGGCGTAACCACAATCATGCGTTCGTCAATGGCTGGCCCTCGGTCGAACGTGTATTCGAAGCGGTAGCCATTGCTCTCCAAGGTAAGGTTCTTCTTGCCCTTGAACGCCTTGAGCAAGACCTTGTCGTGGTCGCTGGGATATAGCTTGACCAGGTCGTGGAGCATCTTGTCTGCGTCTTTGGCGTCTGCGTGGAGACCATAGCCGCGATCCTTAAACCAGTCATTCCATAGGAACTTCGTGGTGGAGACCCTGCCGGTTCCCTGCTCTTCGTTGATAAAGAATTTGACTGTCTCGGCTTCGCCGCCGATACAGCCAAACAGGGCCCCCCAGCCTGAGCTTTCTGGCGTGATCTTGGTGGACTTGCATGAGAGCACTGCCTTGCTGCGCGCGACCTCTTTTTGGAAGGGCGTGACCACGGGACGTTCGGCCGGCTGCTCCGATGGGCTTTTCGTGGGCGGGGATGGCTCAGCTTGCGGCGGAGAGGATTGGGAGCAGGCAGTCAGCAGCAATACGGCACTGGGAAGCAGGCGACGGATCAACATCCGATGTGAGTTCCAGTTGGAGGCGCGGGCCACCATCTTCCCATTGCAAGTCGCTTTTGAACCAGCTGCTTGAACACGTCAGGAGATGGAGCAGGCCCTTGCCGCTTGTGGCGTCCTTGATTGCAGCGTGTGTGCGCGGCCACCACGTTTTCGGGCACATCCAAGCCGCCGTCTTGTTGAGCAATCAGGTGTTCGGCCGTGCACTGGTAGGGACGCGCCGAGCGGGGGCGCAAGCCCAGTTCGTCTGGCGAGGCGAGCCACATCGGGAGGTCGCAATAGAAACAGCTACCCGACTGGGCATGAAAGGCACGGATGCGAAGAGATTTGAGGCGCTTGTTGCTCATAGTAGGCTCCGGAATCAAAAGAAGATTCCCGTGCCTCCTAGTGGAGAACCTCGGGCACCCGGAGCCTAGCGGCTATGCGGGCACAACACCGGGGGATGCCCCCACTGGCAGACACGTTGTAACCGACCATCGGTGGGGCTGCAACCCTTCGACGCGCGATGGGCTGGGCGGGCGACCAGGATCAATGCGTGCTGTGGCCTTCTTCAGTGTTCGTGATTGCCATTCGCAACGCGCCGAGTGAGCTCGCTTGGTTACGGATTGCCGCGTCGGTCCGATTTCCCACGTGCGCCAAAAGCGCGCCCACCAATTCGGCATCCTCCAGCGATTCTGCTCCTGCAAGGAAAACGAGTTCTGCTACTCGCGTGCGCCGCTTGGTCTCTTCGCGGCGCTGCGTTTCCTTGGCCTTCGCCGCTTGGCGCTGGTGCGCTAAAAGCTCGCGCGCTTGACGCTGAGCCAGTCGTTCCGTCGCACGCTGAATTTGGTTGTGATAGTGATGGGTGGTGGTCATAGGTTTCTCCTGCATTGTGGAAATGAGTCAAGCAGGAAAACGGCTCGCGTCAAGCATCAAGGTGGTCTCGAATTTCATCCGCATCGAAAATCGAAAAGCTTGAAAAAACAGGGCTTCAAAGAAAGACCTGATTAGCCCTGACCATCAGCCGCCTGTCGCAGGATCTGCGCCGCGCTGGGTGGATGCTGCTGTCACCTGAAGCCAACGAGGTGGCGTGATGAGTATCAATGCCGTGCAGTTCCAAGCGGGATTGTCGATGCCTGAGTTCTTCGCGTCCTACGGCACCGAAGCCAAGTGCTATCGCGCGCTTTACAAGTGGCGCTGGCCGCAAGGCTTTCGTTGCCCTGTTTGTGCCGGACGCGTGCGCTCGCGTTTCAAGCGGGGTGCTGCGATCTACTACCAATGCAGCGCGTGCCGGCATCAGACCAGCCTGATTGCAGGCACGATGTTCGAAGGCACCAAGCTGCCGCTGCGCACCTGGATGCTGGCGTTGCACCTGCTGACCTCGACCAAAACCAACATGGCCGCGCTGGAGTTGATGCGGCATCTGGGCGTCAACTACAAGACGGCCTGGCGGATGAAACACAAGATCATGCAGGTTATGGCCGAGCGCGAATCCATGCGGAAACTGGCGGGTTTCGTGCAGATCGACGATGCCTATCTCGGCGGCGAGCGTAACGGTGGCAAGGCCGGACGCGGATCGGAGAACAAACAAGCGTTCCTGATTGCGGTGCAGACCGATGCCACCTTCACCGCGCCGCGCTTTGTGGTGATCGAGCCGGTGCGCAGCTTCGACAACACCTCGCTGCAGGACTGGATTGCCCGTCGCTTGGCGCCCGAATGCGAGGTCTACACCGATGGGCTGGCCTGCTTCCGCCGGCTAGAAGACGCCGGCCACGCGCACACCACGCTGGACACTGGCGGTGGTCGTGCCGCGACCGAAACGGCCGGTGCACGTTGGCTCAACGTGGTGCTGGGCAATCTCAAACGCGCCATCAGTGGCGTGTATCACGCCATCGCGCAAGGCAAATACGCAAGGCGTTACCTGGGAGAAGCGGCCTATCGTTTTAATCGTCGATTCCGCTTGCGCGAGATGCTGCCACGACTTGCCACGGCCATGATGCAATCCACACCATGCCCAGAGCCGGTTTTACGTGCAGCGAGCAATTTTCATGGCTGAGAGTCGGGGCTAATCAGGAAGAAAGAAGCAAGAGCGCACTGATGCAATGTCTTCGACATAGCGCGCGCCAGGTGCTACGCCCCCGGACCCCCAAGCGCTCCGCGCTTGCGCAAATCAAAAGCCACGGCATAAAGAGAGCAACCTCATCTGGAGCTGTGCATGGCCATCTACCACTCTCGCGTCAAAGTCTTTAGTCGTTCCCGTGGCGATTCCGCTGTTGCCGCAGCCGCCTACCGGGCCGGGCTGCTTCTCATCGACCACCTCACCGGTCAGCGTCACGATTACCGCCGTCGGGGCGGCGTCGTGGAGACCACCTGCCTGGTTCCCCAGGACGCGCCCGACTGGGCGTTGATCCCTGGGGAGCTCTGGCCGAAAGCCGAGGCGGCGGAGAACCGAAAGAACTCGGTGGTGGCCCGCGAGTTCGAAGTCGCCTTGCCGCACGAACTCAATGACGAGCAACGGTCCGAGCTCGCGGTGGCCATCGGGCAAGCCTTAGTCGCCCGCTACGGTTTTGCTTTGCAGGCCAGCATCCACTCGCCGGGCTCCCGCGATGGGCTCAACCATCACGTGCACCTGCTGGCCACTACGCGCAGGCTGGCCCCCGAAGGCTTTACCGAGAAAACGAGGGAGTTGGACGGCGGAGCGTCGGGGAAGATTGAGATCGAGTGGATCCGCCAGACCATGGCTTCCACGATCAACGAGCATTTGGCCGCTGCGGGAATTGATGCGCGGGTCGACCACCGTCGCTTGGAAGTCCAGGCCGAAGAAGCCCTGGCTCGCGGCGACTGGGCCGAGGCGATGGTCTTGTCCCGGCAGCCCACGAAACACATGGGCAAGACAGCCACGGCATTGGCGCGCAAAGGCGTCATGACCGACCGTGCTGCAGAGAACGCGCGCATCGTTGGAGAAAACGAGGAGGCCTTCGAGCGGTTGCTCGCTCAAGCCAAGCAAGAGGGTAGGGCAACTCCGAACCCTACCGGCCATAGCCACGACCAGGCGCGGCGCGACCGTCGACGCCGGGTTGATGCCACGAACGACCTTCAGACCGCTGTGCCCGGGTTGGAAATCCGTGGACTCCGCGGTATGCGCCTCTCGGACGCCCTGGGTCGGCCTGCGGAAGATGCAGGGATGCGACCCCTGCGCCCCATCAGTGAGCTGGTCACCGAGGCGGCTCGAGATCTAGCGGACATCCTCTCGACCCGGCCAGACCTGGCGTTGACCGCTACGCAGCGCGTGGTGGAGCAGTGGACCGCGCGTGCAGCTGCCCTTGTCGACAGTGTCGATTTGCGCAGGTGGCTCAACGGCATGGTGGAAGGCCTGGGCCGTCTGAAGCGGAGCGTGCTGAAGTTTGCCCAGCGGACCAACGCCTTGGGGCGTGCCCAGCGTCTCTTCCACTTGGCTGAGCAGGCGTGGGAACAGTTCAGCGGCGACCATCCCCGTCCCGATGGCGAGTGGGCCGCTCAAGAATGGGAAAAGCGGCGAGGGCGGCGGTTGGCCGTTCTGGAAAAGCGCACGGCTGAACTGGCGACAGCCCGGGCTGCGGTCTCTGAGCAGCATTGGAACGACTACGAGAACGAGATTGAGATCCGCGCAGCTGAGGTAGAGCAGTGGAGCGCTGAGGTTCTTGCGAGTCCTGAGCTCGCCATCGCGAGCCAGCCTGTTGAGTCGGTCAAGGCCGCTTCTGCTGCACCCAAGCCCTCCCCGATGCCGATGCCAGCACCGCAACCAACACGCCATCGACCACGCCCCTGATGGATGTCAAAAGCCCCGCAAGTGCGGGGCTTTCTTCTTAGCCTTAGTGCCGGGGACGAGGGCGAGGACGCAGGTCTATGCATTCAATCCCAGAAGGCTCCTTGGGGCGGGGGACGTTGTCCTTGTTCTTCTTCTTGCGCGCCTCTCGCCACTCCTCGATTGAAGCGGGCATGGTCGGCACAACGTTGCGATCAACCACGGATCGTTTGACGAGGATGGGCTGGGATGGAGCCATGGTCGATGTCTGTGCTTGACCGGCTGGCCCTGGTCCGCCGAGCCTCAGCAGCTCGGCAGCCAAATCGAGTGCGTATTGGATGTCCTCTACTTCGTGAGGGGGAAGGCGGGTTGTGCGCTGCTGTAGGAGATGGCCGAGCAAGCGACTGGCGACCTGGATCTGCGTTTGGTGATGCATGGGTGCTCCTGTGTGGGGTAAGCACCCATCCAACCAGTTGATCATTTTTGCGCAAGAGCTCGCTTGCGGTCCTATTTCACAAATTTGAATGCGGTGAAAAGTTTCATTCCACGTATGCCTTTTCGGACAAAGGGCAACCTCTTCGTCTTCGAGGAGTGAGAAAAAGTGTTGACCTTGCGCATGCTGCTGGGAGCACGACTGGGACAGGTGGGCGGACTGTTGCCACCTGATCAGGGGCCTATCCGGCCCCAAGCATTCCAAGGTTTGCAGGCACCGGGCCTTGAAGCGCTACCGTTCGCTTGGCTATGATCCGGGCTCACGCGGGGTATCACAAAAGGTATCATTTTTGGATCACCCCACTCCGGGATAAGCTAGGAAAATCAATTGGCTGGCATGGTTGGATTCTGTTCCCATCGCCCGCTCCATAGGCCGCAATGGCTTTGGTGATTGATCGGCTGGATGCATCCTGCTACGTCGTCCTGCGTTGCGTGCCGCGTGTGCACTGAAGTTGTGTGCCTGAGCGATGCTTGATGTGCAGGTGCTGATCGCAACGCCTCATCGACGCGTGGATGTCCTCGCAGAACCTGATCGACGAAGCACGCGACTCTGCGGCACCAACGGCGCAGCGGCTCGACGAGCGTTTGCAGGAACTGTGGCACGTGACAGGGTGCGCAGTCGAGGTGGCCCCCTCGTTGCTGGACGGCAAACGCGCGCAGGCCCTGGATGGACAGCGGGGCACCGATCAGCATTCATTGCGTCGGTGTGCGGCAGGGGCCTGGAGGCCGGGCCTGCGGATGATCATTGGCGCGTCAATCGGGCGCAGCAACTGTATTTCGCCGAGCGCGTCGAGACTCCGCAGGGCGCTGCTGCGGATGCGCGCAAGTGTGGCGCGATTGCACCGGCGAGGGCGAAAAAGCTGACTGCGCATCTTGGGGCGGTGGCCACTGAAGTTCCCAGGCTCGTGCGCCAGCAAGGCTTCATTGGTGCAGTCGAACGTGCGTCATATGCGCGTACATTGAAAGAGGCGTAGCAGTCGTTGGCGCGCTGACGGTGCTTGCAGCTATGCGCGCTGCTTGGCTTCAGCTTTGCGGATCTGCAGCATTGAGTTGTCGATCAGTGGAGTTCGCCCATGAGCGCAGGCAGGCTGCAGACATCGTGGTTGCAGCCAAGTGTCGGTGGGCACGCAGTGATCCGCTGCGCGTCGCTACAGGCTGCGTTCGACATGTGTGTTTGAGCCCGTGCAGTCTTTCCTGAGCCCGGAATGCATGTAGGCCCGTATGTATCGTTGCAGAATGCCAATGACATCGATTGCAGTCGGCGTGTGTCGCGGAAATACGTAGCGACGCTTCGTCATTTCCTTCCCGGCAGTCAGGAACCTCCTGATTGAGCGTGGCCTGGATGAGCGCCATAGTTCCCGCATCACCGAGCGGGCACCATGACGACTACTCATTCACAGCTGGTTGGTGCGCTGATCAAGGGAATGCGTCGCGCCGAGTCGGCCCGCGCCGCCTCGATAGCGTATCGCGCCGGGTCGGCCGAGCAGGCTCGCGTTTGCGGCACCCCGGACAACGCCGGCAGGGTGCTCGAAATGTTCAAGCTGGATGCCGAGCAGATCCGCCAGATCGGGCTGATCGGGGTGGAGGAGCTGGGCGAGGCGGTGTGCCATGCCTGGTCGATCAACGCCGGTCAGCTGGACCGGGTGGTGCAGTGGTTCACCGCCCCCCGGGTGGAATTCGTGGGCAAGCACTGCAGCGAGCTGATCCGGGCCGGGCGCATCGGTCCGGTGCTGACCATGGCCCGCGAACACGCCTTGCTACGCCATCGCTGAGCGCCAGCAGACCCGAATCTGGCCGGGCGCTTTACGCTGGATGGCGTAGCGGCAATACTCGTTGACCCGCCCAACCTTAGTTTCGTCAATGCGCCAGGTTCCGCCAGCCTCACCCTCTGCCGCCGCCAAGGCCCAACTGCTGGAAGAGTTGCGCAAGCTTGAGCAGGAAGAAGCGCAGCTCAAATACGCCCAGACCCTGGAAGCGTTCGACCAGATCGTCGAGGCACTGACCCAGTTCGGCACCCGATTCAACGCAAAGCAGAAGTCCCAGATCGCCTCGCTTGCCATGACCGGCAAGACCAAGGGGCCGCTGTCGTCCACCGGCGAGGTGGTGGCCAAGTACTGGCTTCCCCATTCCGGCGAGACCTGGTCCGGGCGTGGCCGCACGCCGCGTGCATTCAAGGCCTGGGAAGGCACCAGTTCCTATAAGGAATGGAAGTCCAAGCATCCGGACAAGCGTTTTCCGCTTTATCCGGGGTGAGGTTGCACCTTCAGGTTTTCGCAGCAGGTGCAGTCATAACTTGGGTATTGGGAGAGGCGTTGCCCTGGCAGTGTGTGCGAGCGTCCGGCGATCGCTTTAAAGAGTGAACAATGGTAACCACAGCGTGCGTCATCGCCAGGCAGTCGATCGAAGAGTCCTACCCCGATAAAGTTGGCTTGCATAGGGCGAAGTTGGCGGATTGGTCTTGCGCTGCACTGCTTCTTGGTTGACCAGGAGTGGACCGTGGCCGCAGCGCATGATTGGAGTTCGCTCAGACCAATCTCGCCTCGCTCGCTGCCCGAACAGCGATAAATACGAGCGCTGTCTCTCCAGGCCGTCATAAGCATGCTGTCGCCTGCTGTGCAGCATGCGGATCGCTGCATCCCGCATGGCCATTCCTCGTCACCCCCTTTGCATCAGTAGTGCGATCGCGGGTTCTAAAAAAAACGCCCGCCATTGAGGCGGGCGGTGATGGAGCAGGGCAGTCAAACCGCTACTGATCGCTCTTGCACTCGAAGACCGACACGCTACGCGGCGGTGCCAGGAATTCACTGGCGCCGGCCGGCATCATGTCCACTTCCAGGGCTTCGTCGGTGGATAACACCAGCTTCCAGTGCACTGGCTCGTCGGTAGAGGGCAGGGTGAAGCTCACACCCTCGTGGTAGGCGTTGATGACGATCAGCAAGGTGTCGTCGTTTGCCAACTCCTTGACGCCCGAGGTCTGCGCCTTGCCTTCCAGCAACAGCCCCACCGAGCGCGCGCCTGCATCGGTCCAATGTGCATCCTCCATCTCGCTGCCACCCGGGTTGAGCCAGGTGAGGTCGCGCACGCCCGCTTCCTCGTTGTATTGCCCATTGAGAAAGCGGCCACGCGACAGGATCGGGTAACGCTTGCGCAGCGCAGTCAGTGCCTTGACGAAGTCAGTCAGGCGGCCGTCGGTGGGATCGTTTTCCCAATCGAGCCAGGTGATCTCGTTGTCCTGGCAATACGTGTTGTTGTTGCCCCCCTGGGTCTGCGCGCGTTCGTCGCCGCTCAGCAGCATCGGCGTGCCTTGCGAGAGCAGGAGCGTGGCAAGCAGGTTTTTCATCTGCCGCTCGCGGATCTGCAGGATGTCGGCGTTGCCGGTATCGCCTTCTTCGCCGTAATTGCACGACCCGTCGTTGGACGAACCATCGCGATTGTCTTCGCCGTTGTCGATGTTGTGCTTCTCGTTGTAGCTCACCAGATCGCGCAGGGTGAAGCCATCATGTGCGGTGATGAAGTTGACCGAGGCCCACGGTCGACGGCCGCGGCGGTCGAACAGATCCGCGGAGCCGGTGAAGCGCGTGGCGAATTCGGCCAGTTTGCCGTCCTCGCCCTTCCAGAACTCGCGCGCGTTGTCGCGGAACTTGTCGTTCCACTCCGACCAGCCCGGTGGGAAATGGCCGACCTGGTAGCCGCCCGGGCCACAATCCCACGGCTCGGCAATCAGTTTGACTTCCGACAGCAACGGATCCTGGTTACAGGCGTCCAGGAAGCCGCCGCGCTGGTCGAAACCGCTGGGCTCGCGTCCGAGGATGGTCGCCAGGTCGAAGCGGAAACCATCTACGTGCATTTCGCCGGCCCAGTAGCGCAGCGAGTCGTTGACGAACTGGATCACCCGCGAGTTGCTCAGGTTGAGCGTATTGCCGGTGCCGGTGTCGTTGATATAATAGCGCCTGTCTTCGGCCAAACGGTAGTAGCTGGCGTTGTCGATGCCCTTGAACGAGAGGGTTGGACCAAGTTCGCTGCCTTCGGCGGTGTGGTTGTAGACTACGTCCAAAATCACTTCCAGCCCTTGCGTGTGCATGGCCTTGACCATGTCGCGGAACTCGTCGCGATGGCCGCTGGAGAGATAGCGCGACTTCAGCGCAAAGAAGCCGATCGTGTTGTAACCCCAGTAATTGCGCAGCCCCTTGTCGAGCAGATGCTGGTCGTCCAGGTAGGCATGCACCGGCAGCAGCTCGACCGCAGTGATTCCCAGCTCCTTGATGTATTGCAGCACCTGCGGCTGCGCCAGGCCGGCAAAGGTGCCGCGCACTGCCTCGGGGACCTGCGGGTTGCGCATGGTGTAACCACGCACATGGGTTTCGTAGACGACGGTTTCGTTCCACGGCTTGAGCAGGCGCACATCGTCGCCCCAATCGTAGGTGTCCTCGACCACCACGCACTTGGGCATGAAGGGCGCACTGTCGCGCTCATCGAAGCTCAGGTCGCCGTCCGGATGGCCGACGGTGTAGCCGTACAGTTCGTCGGCCCAGATCAGATCGCCTTCCAATTCGCGTGCGTAGGGGTCCAGCAACAACTTGTTGTGATTGAAGCGGTGACCTTCGGTCGGCGCGTAGGGGCCATGCACGCGATAGCCATACCGCTGCCCTGGCTTGGCGTCGGGCAGATAGCCGTGCCAGATCTCATTGGTGTACTCGGGAAGATCGACACGGGTTTCGTTGCCCTGTTCGTCGAACAGGCACAACTCCACACGTGTGGCATGCGCGGAAAACAGGGCGAAATTGGTGCCCTTGCCATCGAAGACGGCGCCGCGGGGGAATGGGCGCCCCTGACGGATGCGGGAGGGGTTGGCGTAGGCCGCGCTTGTTGGACGTCGCATGGAGAGTCTCGGGTGCGCCGGCATGCCGGCATTAAGGAGGCTCAAGCATCGCGGTTTCATCTGTGCAAAACGCGTTACGGCAACCCCGGTGCGGCGTGAGGGAATGCAGCAGCGACGCCGGTTCGCGCTGGCAGTGGCGCTCGCTTGCGGCAGCACCACGGCGGCACAGGACGCGCCAACGCTGCGTTGCCCGGCCGAGGCATGCGTATCTGCTCTCGCGGCTGCCGTTCTCGAAGCATCCGCTGTGTCTTGAGCGCCGCGCGGGCGCCCTGCTAGCATCGCCGGTGTTGAAGCTGCGTCGCGTGTGCGCTGTTGCAACACGTGTCGATGCGTCATCGCATCTTCGTCCTCGGGGCCGTCGCACACCGGTTCGATCGTTGCGTACAGGGTCTGGCAGCCCTGATGCCCTGACGACCGGCAGACCTACGGACTTGGCTCACTCCGTCATCAGACTCCGACCATGTCCAGGCCGCGCCGTGTACCTGCCGCGATGAAAATCGCCATCCTTTCCCGCAGCAGCAAGCTGTATTCGACGCGCAGACTGATCGAGGCCGGGCGCAAGCGCGGACACACGGTACGTATTCTCGACCCGCTGCGCTGCTACATGCGCATCGCCGCCGACGGTTTCAGCCTGCACTACAAGGGAAAGCCGATCACCGGTTTCGATGCGGTGATTCCACGCATCGGCGCATCGGTGACCCGCTATGCCACCGCAGTGCTGCGCCAACTCGAATTCATGGGCACCTACACGCCCAACCCCTCCGACGCCATCCTGCGCTCGCGCGACAAGTTACGTGCGCACCAGTTGCTGGCCGCGCAGGGCATCGACATGCCGGTCACCGTGTTCGGCGACAACCCCGACGACACCCAGGACCTGCTCTCCATGCTCGGCCCGCCGCCGCATGTGGTGAAGTTGAACGAAGGGGCGCAGGGGGCCGGAGTGATCCTGACCGAGAAGGCCAGCGCCTCGCGCGGTGTGGTCGAAGCGCTGCGCGGGCTGTACGCCAACTTCATCGTGCAGGAGTTCATCGGCGAAGCCGAAGGCGCCGACCTGCGATGCTTCGTGGTCGGTGACCACGTCGTGGCGGCCATGCGCCGGCAGGCCGCCGAGGGCGATTTCCGCTCCAATCTGCATCTGGGGGGCAGCGCCGCGGTGGCCGAGGCGACCAGGCAGGAACAGGAGGTCGCGGTGCGCTCGGCACGTGCGCTTGGTCTGGCGGTGGCCGGCGTCGACCTCATCCGCTCCAAGCGCGGGCCGCTGGTGCTGGAGGTGAATTCCACCCCGGGCCTGGAAGGCGTTGAGGGGGTCTGTGGCGTCGATGTGGCCACCCACATCATCCAGCATCTGGAGCGGGCGACCCGCCGATCGGATGGCTGAGTGCTTTAGCGAAAATTTAACGAAAAAATAATCTCCGGCTCGCTAGCCTCTCTCGACCGTAGCTCCGCTCTCGGCAGTGACGGTGATCGGGATAAACTTTTGGCTCAAGTGCGTTGTTGCACTTGGGCCTTTTTATGGACGGCTTGCCGCTATTGAAGTTCGCGTCTACATTCGCCAAATGTTAAATCGCTCAGGCACAAGGAGGCGTCGCATGGCAAGGCTGTGGAGTGTTGGTGGACTGCTGCTCGCGGCGTGTTTTTTCAACGAGCACGCGTTTGCGGTCGTGCTTGATGTGGACAAGCCGTTCAAGCCGCAGGCGGCTCGGGTACGTACCGATCTTGCTGCAGGCGAGAAGTACTCCGAGATCAGTCAGGATGAGCGCGCTAAGGTGAGCGCGGCGCTTGATCGGCTCGAAGCCGTCTTCGAAGTGCAGCCTAACGCCCAGGCACTGCAGCCAGAGCAGCTGGCGTCGGTGCGCAACGATCAGGAGCTCGTCACCAGAATTTTGACAAAGGCAAGCGAAGATAGCCGGCTGATTTGTCGGCGCGAGCGCGCAACTGGTTCGCAAATGAGTACGAAACAGTGCATGACGGCCGCCCAGCGGCGCCGTCAGACCACAGTGAGTCAAGACGAAATTTCTCGGCGCCAGCGCTAAAAAAGCTTAAAGAACGAGGTTCCAGTGCGAATTCTAGTAATTGAAGACAACAGCGACATCGCCGCCAATCTCGGCGACTACCTCGAAGACCGCGGCCATACCGTGGATTTCGCCGCCGATGGCGTAACCGGCCTGCACCTGGCGGTGGTGCACGAGTTTGACGCCATCGTGCTCGACCTCAACCTGCCCGGGATGGACGGCATCGAAGTCTGCCGCAAGTTGCGCAACGAAGCGCGCAAGCAGACCCCGGTGCTGATGCTGACCGCGCGCGACTCGCTGGACAACAAGCTGGCCGGCTTCGACTCCGGCGCCGACGACTACCTGATCAAGCCATTCGCCTTGCAGGAAGTGGAAGTACGCCTCAACGCACTGTCGCGTCGCGGCAAGGGCGTGCACACCCGCGTGCTGGAAACCGGTGACCTGGAATACAACCTGGACACGCTGGAAGTGCGCCGCCGCGGCAAGTTGCTGCAGCTCAACCCCACCGCGCTGAAGATCCTGCAGGCGCTGATGGAGGCCTCGCCCGCCGTGGTCACGCGCCAGGAGCTGGAAACCCGCGTCTGGGGCGAAGAGCTGCCGGATTCTGACTCGCTGCGCGTGCATATCCACGGCCTGCGCGCGGTGGTCGACAAGCCCTTCGATGTGCCGATGATCCAGACCCGTCACGGTATCGGCTACCGCATCGCCTCGCCCGATGCCTGAGAGTGCTGGCGGATCGCGGCCCGCCCGCAGGCGTGGCCGCTACCGGCGACGCCTGCGTAGCCGCATCATCCTCTCGTTCGTGTTGTTGGGCTTCTGCCTGACGACATTGTTCGCCTTCGCCACCAACTGGGCGCGCTCGCGCGTGGAAAACCAGTTGGTCGAAGATGTGATGAATCGCAACATCGATGCGTTCGCGCAACGGTTCTATTCCGATCCGCTGCGCAATCCCGATCTGCCGGTGCAGCAGATGCGTGGGCGCGTGGTCAAGCGCGACAAGTTCGAGGCGCTGCGCCTCGAGCAACCGGAGTGGTACCAGTTCCCGGACGGTATCCACACCATCTCCGGCGTGGACGAAAGCGGCAATGCGTATTCGTACAAGCTGGCGGTGCGCAAAACGCCCAGCGAGTGGTTCTTCCTCGCCTACGACATGACCCAGACGCTCAAGGGCGAGATCCAGCTCAAGCGCACCTTGATGTTGTCGGTGTTGGTATTCAGCGGTTTTTCGCTGCTGATCGGCTGGTGGTCCGCCTCCAAGGTGATGCGCCCGGTCTCGGATCTGGCCGCACGCCTGCGTGCCTACCGTGGCGGCACCAGCGAGCCCAAGCCCTTGGCCGCGCATTTCCCGGATGACGAGGTTGGCCAGCTCGCCGAAGCGCTGGACGATTACTCCGCGCGCCTCACTGAAGTCGTGCAGCGCGACCGCGAATTCAATGCCGACGTCAGCCACGAACTGCGCACCCCGCTCGCGGTGATCCGCGGCGCTACCGAGCTGCTGCTGACCAAGCCCAATCTCGACGAAAAGGTGCTGCAACGCCTGCAGCGCATCCAGCGCGCCGAACAGCAGTGCAGCGATTTGATCGGCTCGCTGCTGTTGCTCTCGCGCAACGAACGCGGGCAGGGCAGCAGCAACGTGGCCAAGGTGGCCGAACAACTGATCGACGCGCATCGCGCCCAGCTCGGTGGCAAGCCGTTGGAGCTGCTGCTGGAGGGCGAGCGCGACCTGGTCATCGACGCGCCCGAATCCGCTTTGTCGGTGGCGCTGGGCAACCTGATCGGCAACGCGGTCAAGTACACCCAAGACGGCCAGGTGCGCGTTCGCGTGCTGGGCGACGCGGTAGAAGTCATCGACTCCGGCCCCGGCCTGAGCGAAGAAGACGCCGCCAAACTGTTCCAACGCGGCTACCGCGGCACCCATGCCGGCCATTCGCAAGGCGGCGGCATCGGCCTGTCCATCGTGAGCCGGCTGTGCGACCTGTATGGCTGGCGCGTGAGCGTGCGGCCAGGCCAGGAGCGTGGTGTCATCGCAACACTAGCCTTTCATCGCTGACCAACCACCCGCGGTCGCGTAGGAGCGCACCCGGGCGCGACGGCCTTGCTGGTAGTGTCCGCTACCCGGTAGGTGATGCCTGTCCCTAAGCGACCCACAACGCATTGTCCGGTAGTTTCAGACCAATCCACAGGCACTCAACGTTGCAGGTCGGTCAGATCCGATGGCATCAGCTGGCGATAGTGCAGCACCGTCAAAATGTCCACCTGAGTCGCCGTTACTCGGTAAATCAGGCGGTAAGGGCGTTCTAATAACTCCCGCACCTCGGCCGGCGCGTAGCGCTCCAGCAGCCTACCCATCGCGGGCGAATGACCCAGCTCCAAAGCACGCCGCGCCAGAGTGATTGGAACCGTACTCGCTACCAGTGGCGCATGCTCCTTAAGGTAAGCCTGGACTTCCAGCAACCTAGCTTGGGCGCCTGGCGTCCAGTAGACCTTCACGCAGACAATTCAAGCTGCCGGAGCACGTCCTCCGCAGCAATCAACTGAGCACCGTCGGCCTCTGCGATCCCCTTTTCGATCGCTCGGTGCAGTGCAGCCTGGTAGATCAGATCTTCCCAGCGCGCATCTTCCGGCAATGCATCCACCAGCTGGTGGGCCTTCTGTTTAAAAAGGGCGGACATGGCCTTTACCTTACGAAAGGGTCGGTTCGATTCTAGTCCTGAGGATCCGGCAGAGCCAGAACAGCCGAAGAAAAGCGCCGTACGCTGACCTACCGCAGGTCATCCCAGGAGGTATGGCGGTTCCATCGCGAACCAACCCGAGCTTGCGTAGGAGCGCCCCTGGGCGCGAGGGCTTTGCCAGCAATCTCTCCCCGTGATCGATAGCAGATTTTCAGCCATAAAGCGCGCTACCTTCCGCGCCCCCTTTTCATTCTCTATGGTCGCCCTGACAACCTCACAGACTGGCTTTCAGGTCTTCCAGCGTGACGACCAGCAACATGGGATCCAGCGGGGACGGCTCGAAGCCGATGCGCTCGTAGAACACCTTGGCGCCTTCGGAGAGCGCATGCACGAGTAGCCCACGAATGCCGATGATGTCGGCTGCATGCAGGATGCGCTTGCCGGCATCCCGCATCAGGGCGCGGCCAAAGCCTCTGCCGTGCAGGGATTGGTCAACAGCAAGCCTGCCAAGCACCACAACGGGAATCGGGTCCGGCATGTTGCGGCGGAAGCGGCCAGGCGCGGCATCAACGGCGACCGCACTCGACGCCAGGGCGTAATAGGCCACCACCCGGTCGTCCGCGCAGGCAACGAAGGTCCGGGACGCGACGGTTGCCTGGTTTTTCAGGGCGCGGCGCTTGAGCCAGTGGTCCAGGCTTTCCACACCCGATGCAAACGGTTCGACCCGGTGATGGGCCGTCAGCGGCTCCGGCGCCGATACCGTCATGCCTTCTCCCAGGGCGCGGGCGTCTGCATCGTCTTGCGCAGGCGCGCATTCGGCTGCGGGGGCATGTCTAGCCGCGCCAAAAAGGCCGCGTAGGCATCCGGACTGGCCGCGATGAGAGTCTGGTCCAGCAAGGCCTCCTCGGCCGCCGAGCGCGCCGCGTCCAGCACGAAATCGGTACGGTTCTTCCCCCGCGCCTTGGCGGCCCGGTCGATCAGGCTGCGCTCCTCCGGCCTGATGCGGAGATTCAACGTCTCGCGCTTGCCGGGTGTCGTGCTTGGTGTGGACATGGCGTTGCCTCCTGCTGGTCGGTACAGTGTAGCGCCTGCGTAATGTCGATGTCATTACGATAATGTGCCGCTCATTCATTGCGAGGGCGCGCGCTCCACTGTCACCACCAACTCGCCCGCGCGCGCCTTGATCTGCAGTTTGCAGCCAACCGCAAACCCCAACTGTTCCAGCCACAGCCCGCGCAAGCGCACGCTGGGAATCCGCTGGCTGTGTGGCCGGCCCGGCTCTGCATCGTAGAACGCATAACCCACCGTACAGCGCGTGGGCGTGCGTGCCTTGCGCGGTGGCCGCGGTGGCCGCGGCGGCAGATCGTCCGCGCGAGGCCTGTGGCGTCGGTCGAAGTCGAGGTTGTCAACATCGAACGCGGGCGACGGCACCAGCCGCATGGGCTGCGCGTCCTTTATCGGCGTGGCTGCCCGCTTGGCGGAAGCGGTGCGCTTGGCATTTGGTTTGGACCGCTTGGCGGTTGGAGACTGCGCCCGGCTCATCGCCTCACCTCCACCAGCACCATGGAGCGACGACGCCCACCAGCCAATACCGATGCATCTGTCATGACAACGCCTCCTTCGAAGAACAGGCACCGTCGCCGGCCGGCGACGGGATGTCGGGAGGTTAGAAACCGCTCATAGCCGGCGGGCGTATTCCTCCCGAAGGAGTGTTGTATTAGCCGCCCTCCCGACGAAGGCATCGCGTCGGCTTGCGCCTGCGAACAGGCACAAAAAACCCACCAGTTTGACGGAGGTGGGTACCGCTATGAGAGGAGTTTCTACGCTCCTTGAGGTGGAGATTGCTACTGGTTGTTTGGGATGTCAACTGCTTGGTTTAGTCAGTTATCTGTCTCTGCTATCCGCCAGGCTGTACCGTCTCTGGTGTACCAAATATATTTTCCGCTTCTCTTTCCATGATTAATTATGGGCTGGCAAGTGGTCGCTGCATGAAGTGCCTAACCGTGGTAGGCGACTTCATCCGCAAGAGCTTGGACATTGCGTTTAACCACCGCATTAGCGGTGCCTGCGTGGCGCGTATGCTGGACCAAAAATTCATGCCGGATGGTTGAACATTCCGCCATGCATCCCGGCCTATGAAGTACTATCGGACTGGTCTGGCTACCGTTCATAAGCCTTCCTGATTAGCCCCGACTCTCAGCCATGAAAATTGCTCGCTGCACGTAAAACCTGCTCTGGGCATGGTGTGGATTGCATCATGGCCGTGGCAAGTCGTGGCAGCATCTCGCGCAAGCGGAATCGACGATTAAAACGATAGGCCGCTTCTCCCAGGTAACGCCTTGCGTATTTGCCTTGCGCGATGGCGTGATACACGCCACTGATGGCGCGTTTGAGATTGCCCAGCACCACGTTGAGCCAACGTGCACCGGCCGTTTCGGTCGCGGCACGACCACCGCCAGTGTCCAGCGTGGTGTGCGCGTGGCCGGCGTCTTCTAGCCGGCGGAAGCAGGCCAGCCCATCGGTGTAGACCTCGCATTCGGGCGCCAAGCGACGGGCAATCCAGTCCTGCAGCGAGGTGTTGTCGAAGCTGCGCACCGGCTCGATCACCACAAAGCGCGGCGCGGTGAAGGTGGCATCGGTCTGCACCGCAATCAGGAACGCTTGTTTGTTCTCCGATCCGCGTCCGGCCTTGCCACCGTTACGCTCGCCGCCGAGATAGGCATCGTCGATCTGCACGAAACCCGCCAGTTTCCGCATGGATTCGCGCTCGGCCATAACCTGCATGATCTTGTGTTTCATCCGCCAGGCCGTCTTGTAGTTGACGCCCAGATGCCGCATCAACTCCAGCGCGGCCATGTTGGTTTTGGTCGAGGTCAGCAGGTGCAACGCCAGCATCCAGGTGCGCAGCGGCAGCTTGGTGCCTTCGAACATCGTGCCTGCAATCAGGCTGGTCTGATGCCGGCACGCGCTGCATTGGTAGTAGATCGCAGCACCCCGCTTGAAACGCGAGCGCACGCGTCCGGCACAAACAGGGCAACGAAAGCCTTGCGGCCAGCGCCACTTGTAAAGCGCGCGATAGCACTTGGCTTCGGTGCCGTAGGACGCGAAGAACTCAGGCATCGACAATCCCGCTTGGAACTGCACGGCATTGATACTCATCACGCCACCTCGTTGGCTTCAGGTGACAGCAGCATCCACCCAGCGCGGCGCAGATCCTGCGACAGGCGGCTGATGGTCAGGGCTAATCAGGTAAGCCTTTAAAGCATTCAGACCACTTCGGCGGAGCGGGAGGACGAGTGTGCAGTCCTGAGAAGCAGGCGTGCTCGCACCCGCCTCCAACTTTCACGCCATCAGGGCTTGAAATACACTGAACCATGCAGTCATCGGCTGGCAGACACCTTGCTGATAGCTTTTTAATTTGACATTTCTCGCTCTCACTTATTACTCTTTTGAGATCGATTGAACATGATTTGAATTGCGTAAGAGTACCAACATCCGGTGGCGGTGGCGCAACGTCCACAACGCTCGAATCGTCACCATAGCCTTTTGTGCAACCAGCAGCTAGCACGAATGTCAAAATTAAAGCTGCGCCAAGAGTGAAGAGGCCCTTCATAGCGGCTTCCCACCCTCAGTGTAGTTGGACGCGCATGAGATACATTTCCGCGTTTCACGCCTAACCGTATCTTCAGACGTGGTCCAACCTAATGCGTGGTGGAGTGCTTCGTGGAACAGTACCGACCGAAAACACCCGCATGCTCCATTAGGGTTGGCAAGTTTTGACGCATCCGGTGCGCCAATGAAAGGTGGGTAGAAATAAACATAATTTGGCATCGTAGTGACAGCGCAAGGAGCCTCGTAGTTGCAGGAAAAGGATGCACTCGCCAGGAATCTCATTGCATCAGCAGCTGCATTCAAATTACAGTCGCCATTTTCGCAATTCGGCTTTGTGTTCTCTTTTATTTCGTTTGCAAGCTTTACAATCGGCGGTCTCAACTTGCAAGTGCAACACGTGAGTTGAATTGAGCGATCTCTTCTTCCAGCGCCTGGTTCGGCGTCTTCCAGCCAAGCGTCTGCCGTGGCCGGGCGTTCATCAGGTCGGCGACGTTGTTGAGATACTCCTGGCTCGCCTTGGACAAGTCCGCGCCTTTTGGCATGAACTGGCGCAGCAGGCCGTTGGTGTTCTCATTGCTGCCGCGCTGCCAGGGCGCATGTGGATCGGCGAACCAAAGATCGATGTTGAGCCGCTTCATCAGCTCTGGATAACACGTCATCTCGGTTCCGCGGTCATAGGTGAGGCTTCCCAGTAGGAAACGCGGCAGCTTCTTCATCTGTCGCGTGAAGCCCTCCAGCGCATCCTGTGCAGTACAGCCATCCATCTTGCACAGCACCACAAAGCGCGTCTTTCGCTCCACCAGCGTGCCTACGCACGAGCGGTTGAAAGCCCCTTTGATCAGGTCGCCTTCCCAGTGCCCAGGAATCAAGCGCTGCGCCACCTCTTCAGGCCGATGGACGATACGCAGCTCCTCCGGCACCCACGTGCGCTTGGCAGCGGTTGTACGGCGCAAGCCTCGCGTCGGCTTGTGCTGACGAAGCGCCTCCACAAGCTCTTTCTTCAAACCACCACGCGGATGCGCGTAGATAGCGGCGTAGATTGTTTCGTGACTCACGCGTTGACTTGGATCATCCGGATGCATGGCCTTGAGCTTGGCAGCAATTTGCTGGGGCGACCAACGATACAGAACCAAGTCGTCACGCACCTGCTGAAAGAGCGCACTGCCTTCAACAAGCCGGCGCCTTCGAACGCACGCTCTGCGGCGCAGCCGATAGTTGCTGGCTGCGCTGGTTGCCGCATAGACAGGTTCGCCCTGTCGCCTTATCTCGCGCGACAGGGTGGACGCACTGCGATTGAGTCGCCTTGCAATGGAGTTGATGCTCATTCCGTTACCGAGTTCAATTTGAAGCAAAGCGCGTTCTTCGGAACCCAGGTGCCTGTACTGTGTGCCCATGCCGCTACCCTACGTCAAGGCGGGGTGTTGCACTTGGAAGTTGAGTCTAAGGGGAGGGGCGAGTATCCGCGGCTAAACTGTCTATAATAGTTGCCGTCGCAGGTCGGATTGGGTCCGCTATGTGTGATGTAAGCGCCTAGAACGATGTGCGATGGAGAGGACAAATAAGGCGGCTTCCAGCAGATTATGCGCCGGTCACGATCTGGTACGGCCGACCAGGCGGCGTTTACACGTTGCTGCAGCGCGAACTGTGCGTCGCCTTTTGTAGGGCACGTTATGTTTGTATCCCAAGCTCTGTAGCATTCTTCAATTGGGTTTGAAGCTGCAATCGCAGGCCGTGTAAAAAGGAGCAATGAGGCAGCCATCAGGGCGGCAGTTGCCAGGCCAACAAGCTTTTCGGTAACTTGCATCTTTTTTGGTCATTCCCGTAGGCGGTTTTTGTGTTTCCAGCTCTTAGACTGGCGAAGAGATGCGATTGTTGATGATCGTCAGCTGCATTCATATCGTCCAGTCATCCATGCATTGCTGAGGTATGGCAGAAAATTTGGCCTCGTCAGACCTTGCTTGGCTATGCTGAGAGTAACGGCAGCACACATCGCCCAAAGGCTAACAGCATCCCTAGCTAATAGACCCGCGTACCGGCGCCGCTTCTGCACGTCCTGCATCGCGTCCAACTCCTTGGAGAATGTCTGCAGCTCATCGTGGTTCTACCTGGGCAGCAAGCAGCTTATCGTAAAAGAATGACCGCCAGTGGCGAGCATTGCGCTGCTTCTGCGATCGCCTACGTGCATCCTCGGCGCTCTGCAGTGATCGCTACAACCATGTCTGATCTGAAGGCGATCGACCTATTGTGCCTAGCGCATAAGCGGCTGCCGATGCATAACGGCCTAAGGATGGTCTGATCAACGCAGCCGGAAACGAAACACGCCACATCCGCCGCGCTGAGGGCGCTCAAACCCCCGGTTTTTTGCCGTTTTCGGCACGTTTTCGGGGTATTGCCCGAATTACAGGCNCGCTTGCTGTTGTACTCCGCGTCGCCGAAGGTCAGTTGCATCGTCATCGTCCTGGTGCCTCTGTGCGATTGTCGCAGGATCAGGGGGAGTTGTTCAGAGTTTCCCTAAGGGTTGGCGCGTGCCCGATAGTCCGCGTCCAGTCGGCGTGCCGCCTGCGACAACTGCTCCAGCACGCCGTGATTGCAGACGACGTCATCAGCGATGGCCAGCCGCTGCTCCCGCGTCGCCTGCGCAGTAATCATGCGATCGGCCAGTTCGGCCGTCGCTCGGTCCCGCTGCATCAGGCGTTCGTGTTGTAAGGCGACTGGCACGTCGACGACGAGGATGTGATCTAGCCATGGATAGGTGGCACGTCCCCCGGCTTCGGCCAGCAGCGGGATCGCCACGATGGTGTACGGTCCCCGGGCAGCCATTGCCGCGCGACGCAGTTCGGCGCGGATGGCTGAGTGGGTGATGGCTTCGAGCGCCTTCCGTTGAACTGGATCCGCGAAAACAACCTGGCGTAAGGCCTGTCGATCTAGCGTGCCGTCCGGCAACAAGATGCCTTGGCCAAAACGCTTCGTGATGGCATCGAGGATCGGCCCCGGCGCCACCACCTGTCGCGCAACGACATCCGCATCGATCACTGGCACGCCCAGCTTTTCGAATTCGGCAGCCAGCGCGCTTTTGCCAGAGGCGATGCCGCCCGTGAGGCCGACGATGAAGTCGCTCATCGCCGTGCCCCGGTCAACGCAGGCCTGCGAAGCGCAGGTAGCCGTCCACCAAGTCGTTACCCCAGAAGAACACAACCCAGCCGGCGATGGCGAGGTAGGGGCCGAACGGAATCGGGGTGGCGCGGTCCCGGCCCTTGGCGACCAGCCAGATCGAGCCGAGGATGGCGCCAACCAGCGAGGAGATCAGGATGATCGGCAGGATGCCTTTCAGCCCGCACCAGGCACCGAGCGCTGCCAGCAGCTTGAAGTCGCCGTGGCCCATGCCTTCCTTGCCAGTGAGCTGCTTGAACAGCCACCACACCGTCCACAGCGACACATAGCCGACCGCAGCGCCCAGCAGGGCAGGCTTGGCAGGCATGTACAGGTTGTCCATCGAGCCGACCAGACCCAGCCACATCAGCGGCAGGGTCAATTGGTCAGGCAGCAGCTTGTGGCGCAGGTCGATGCCCGACATCGCCACCAGGAAGCAACTCAGCACGATCGCGCCGAAGCCCTGCCAACCAAAGCCGAAGCGCCACACGCTGGCCACGCACAGGAAGGCCGTCAGTAGCTCAACTAGCGGATACTGGATCGAGATCGGCTTGCCGCTATAGCGCGACTTGCCGCGCAGCATCACCCAGCTCAGAACCGGGATGTTCTCCCACCATTTGAGCTTGTCGCCGGTCACCGGGTCGTGCGAAGGCTCCACCACGATCCCCGGCGGCGGCGGCTCATAGATGTCCGGCAGCTCCAGGATCTCGCGCGCATCGCGCCGCCATTGCCACTCCATGCGCTTGGGCAAGCGCAGGATCACCACGTTCAGGAAGCTGCCGATCAGCAGTCCCAGTCCGGCCGCGGCAGGAAAGCCGAGACCGGGATGCTGGTCGAGAAATGCCATTACGTCTTATCCAACCACTGCGCCGAGTTTGAAGATCGGAAGATACATGCCGATGACCATGCCGCCTACTACAACACCGATGAAGACCATAATCATCGGCTCAAGTAGACTGCTGAGTGCATCTACGGCATTGTTGACCTCTTGTTCAAAGTATTCCGCTACCTTGAAGAGCATGGCATCTAGCGCACCAGCTTCCTCGCCAATCGCAGTCATTTGAATAACCATGTGTGGGAACAGGTTTACCTGTTTCATCGCCATGTTGACAGGGTATCCAACGGACACATCGTCACGCATGCGGATCACCGCATCTTCGTAAATGCGATTCCCGGTGGCGCCAGCAACAATGCCTAATGCCTCAACCAGTGGGACACCTGCCTTAAAGGTAACAGCAGTGGTGCGCGCGAAGCGCGCAATCGAACTGTTATGCATGATTTGGCCTATGACAGGCACTTTTAATATCAGCCTATCCATAGTATGTTGCATGCTTGGCGAGCGTTTATAAGCAAAGATAAATCCGGTGATGGCGCCTGCTATGACGAATAACATGATCCACCAATAGCTCACCATGAAGCGTGAGGCTCCCACAATCATTTGAGTAAAAGCAGGTAGCTCGGCGCCAAAGCCTTTAAAAACCTCCTCAAATTGAGGGACGACAAAGATGAGTAGGATGGCGCTGACAATCAGGGCTACTGCAATAACCATGGCTGGATAAAATAGGGCTTTCTTGATCTTGCCCTTTAGTGCTTCTATATTTTCTTTGTAAGTGGCAACCGTATCTAGCACTGTCTCCAGGACACCTGCGCCCTCACCTGCTCTTACAAGGTTTCGGTAGAGCTCGTCAAACTGCACCGGATGTCTGCTGATTGATTCGTAAAGAGAGGAGCCACCCTCGATATCCGTTCTCACTTGGCCCACCATTTTTTTCATGCGTGGGTTCTTGTGACCTTCACCGATGATCTCGAGCGAGCCCACAATCGGGACCCCCGACTTCATCATGGTCGCCATCTGGCGGCTGAAAAATGCGATGTCTTTGGGCGTAATTTTCTTGCCTGCAGCACCGAACAGTGGCTTAGGCTTGAGCTTGACTACCGATGGATTGATACCTTGACGGCGAAGTTCCGCACGCAACATGTTCATGTTGCGCGCAGTCTGCTCGCCTTTCATCTTGATTCCGCGCTTATCGGTTCCTTCCCAGAGGAACAGCTGTGACGGTTGACTGGTGCTACGGTCTACCGTTTGCTTCTTAATAGAATTACGTGCGACAGACATTGTGAGTTCCCCATCGGCCATCCCCAGGCCGGCGCTAGCGGCATGATAGCGCGTTTGGGCAGGGCTGGCATTTAGGTGCGGAGGGTGGCGTGCGCCCAGGAACGCGCATCAAGTGGGGCTGGAAGTGACGGAAAGCGTCACATTGCCTGGAAGGTCGCAATTATGCGAATTCGCTCTTCCAATCTGCTGGACGTCTGTAATCATTGCCCTCAGGGGAACACACCTAGCGCTCGTGCGAAGTTGGCACGTAACCTGCTTAGCCTTAAATCGCAAGACAACTGCGGGCCGGTTCTGACACACTCCAGTCTGCCTCAATTCCAACAACCTCTTGGGGATACACCTATGAAGAAGCAACAAGGCTTTACCCTGATCGAACTGATGATCGTTGTGGCAATCATCGCGATCCTTGCCGCCATCGCGCTGCCGGCTTATCAGGACTACACCGTTCGTGGCCGCGTCTCTGAAGCGATGGTTGCCGCGTCTGCCGCCAAGACAGTGGTGGCCGAAAATGCCGCCAACGGCTCTGCCCTGAATAGCGGTTGGACCGCTCCTACAGCAACCAACAATGTTGCTAGCGTAGCCGTTGCTGCCGCTACGGGCAACATTACGGTGACCACTACCGATAAGGCCGGCGGCGGCACGATCATTTTTGCTCCCACCGCTAATGGTGCTGCGTTGACTTCTGGCACTGTTCCTACCGATCGCATTTCGTGGGATTGCAAGGGCGGCACCCTGGTTGCCAAGTATCGTCCGGCTGAATGCCGCACCTAATTTTCTGATTGGTATCCATTCTTAGCGAAGCTATCTTGCCAAGCCCGCAGATGCGGGCTTGGCTTTTTTGGTATTTTGTTGGCGGAAAAGTTTGGAAGTAAGAGAGTCCTGTTACTCTGAATGGAGAAGATTGTGATGAGTACAGTCGCGGCGAACTTAGTAGGAATTACAGGCATTGCACGCCGGTTGGTGCAGGATGGTGCACTGGAGGAGGGCGCCGCTCGAAGCGCGATGGACCAAGCCGCTCTTGCGAAGATTCCATTGCCTCAATGGTTCTCGGAGAAGAAGCTCGTTTCAGCGTCGCAGTTAGCTGCCGCCAACGCAGTCGAATTTGGCATGCCGCTGCTGGATGTATCGGCATTTGACGCCAACCAGAACGCGGTCAAGCTGGTCAGTGAGGAGTTGCTCCAGAAGCACCAGGTGCTGCCGCTGTTCAAGCGCGGTAACCGGTTGTTCGTGGGGGTGAGCAATCCGACCCAGACCCGGGCGCTGGATGACATCAAGTTCCATACGAACCTGGTGGTGGAGCCGATCCTGGTCGATGAGGATCAAATCCGTCGCACCTTGGAACAATGGCAGGCGAGCAATGCTGCGCTTGGTTCGTCGCTGGGGAGCGACGACGACGAGATGGGCGACTTGGACGTGTCGGCCGGGGACGAGGACATGGGCGCCGGCGGGGATTCCGGGGTCGATGCCAAGGGCGACGATACGCCGGTGGTGAAGTTCGTCAACAAAGTGCTGGTGGATGCGATCAGGCGGGGAGCCTCCGACATCCATTTCGAGCCGTACGAAGACGACTACCGGGTGCGCTTGCGCATCGACGGCTTGCTGAAGAACGTGGCGAAGGCGCCGGTGAAGCTGAATCAGCGCATCGCGGCGCGTTTGAAGGTGATGTCGCAGCTGGATATCGCCGAGAAGCGGGTGCCGCAGGACGGGCGCATCAAGCTCAACCTGTCCAAGACCAAGCAGATCGACTTCCGCGTCAGCACCTTGCCGACGCTGTTCGGCGAGAAGGTAGTGCTGCGTATCCTGGACGGCAGCGCGGCCAAGCTGGGTATCGACAAGCTGGGCTATGAGGCGGACCAGCAGAAGTTGTTCCTGGAGGCGATCCACAAGCCTTACGGGATGGTGCTGGTCACCGGGCCGACTGGCTCGGGTAAGACGGTGTCGCTGTACACGGCGCTGGGCATCCTCAACGACGAGACGCGCAACATCTCCACCGCCGAGGATCCGGTCGAAATCCGCTTGCCGGGCGTCAACCAGGTGCAGCAGAACAACAAGCGCGGCATGACCTTCGCCGCGGCCTTGCGTTCGTTTCTGCGCCAGGATCCGGACATCATCATGGTCGGCGAAATCCGCGACCTGGAGACGGCGGAGATTGCGATCAAGGCGGCGCAGACCGGTCACATGGTGCTGTCGACACTGCACACCAATGACGCCCCGCAGACCATTGCGCGTCTGATGAACATGGGCATTGCGCCCTACAACATCACGTCCTCGGTGACCTTGGTGATCGCGCAGCGTCTGGCGCGGCGGTTGTGCAACAACTGCAAGCGCAAGTCGACCTTGCCGGAGCACGCGCTGCTGGCGGAAGGGTTCACGCCAGAGCAAGTTGCGAACATCGAGCTCTATGAAGCGGTCGGTTGCGACGAGTGCACCGAAGGCTACAAGGGGCGTACAGGTATCTACCAGGTGATGCCGATGACCGACGAGATCGGTGCGATCGTGCTGGAAGGCGGCAATGCGATGCAGATCGCCGAGGCGGCGCAGAAGATCGGCATCCGCGATTTGCGCCAGTCGGCGTTGATGAAGGCTGCGCACGGGGTAACCAGCCTGGCGGAAATCAATCGGGTGACCAAGGACTGAGCGCCCTCATCCGCCCTTCGGGCACCTTCTCACGCAGGCGGGAGAAGGAAGAAGGAAGAAGAAGGCGGCAATGCGATGCAGATCGCCGAGGCGGCGCAGAAGATCGGTATCCGCGATTTGCGTCAGTCGGCGCTGATGAAGGCTGCGCACGGGGTGACCAGTCTGGCAGAAATCAATCGTGTGACCAAAGACTGAGCGCCCTCATCCGCCCTTCGGGCACCTTCTCCCGCAAGCGGGAGAAGAAGGCGATACGCGATCTTCCGCAAGCGGGGAAAGAAAGTGGTGACGCGATCTCCCGTAAGTGGGAGAAGGAGCCGCAATGCGACGCAGATCGCCGAGGCGGCGCAGAAGATCGTATCTGCGATCTGCGCCAGTCGGCGCTGATGAAGGCTGCGCATGGGGTGACCAGCCTGGCGGAAATCAATCGGGTGACCAAGGACTGAGCGCTCTCATCCGCCCTTCGGGCACCTTCTCCCGCAAGCGGGAGAAGAAGGCGATACGTGATCTCCCGCAGGCGGGAGAAGAAGGCGATACGCGATCTTCCGCGGGCGGGAGAAGGGAGTTCTGGCTACCTTCTGCCTAGCCGAGATCAGTCGGGTGACCAAGGACTGATTGGGCGGCATTGGGGAGTCGGGATTGGAGATTCGCACGGGCAGTTCCCAGGTCTGGAACTCCCCGCCCTCGGTTCTTTCAGATGCAAACCTGCCATCACCCGGCCAGCAGGGTCTGTGCAGCAATGCGGTCACCAATCCCCAATGCCGAATCCCCAATCCCGGCATTCCAGCTACTCCATCCCCAGCTTCTTGAGCTTGTAGCGCAACGCCCGGAACGTGATGCCCAGCTGCGCGGCGGTCTTGGTCTTGTTCCAGCGGTTTTCTTCCAGGGCCTTCTGGATCGCTGCGCGCTCCAGTTGCTCGATGTAGGAGGGCAGGGCGGCCGAGGCGGGGTCGATGTCGACCACCGCTTCGCGCGGTTCGGCCGTAGCGGCGCCGGGGGCGGCGGCCAGGCGGTGGCCGCCGTGGGCGGGCAGGCGCAGGTCGCTGGCGCTGATCTGGTCGTCTTCTGCCAGGGCCAGGGCGCGTTCGAGGATGTTTTCCAGCTCGCGCACATTGCCGGGAAAGCCGTAGTGATCCAGCGCGTCCAGGGCCGAGGGCGTCAGCAGCGGAATCGGCCGCCCGTGGCTGTGGGCCAGCCGCGCGATGATCGCGGCCGCCAGTTGCGGCAGGTCGCCGCTGCGCTCGCGCAGGGGCGGTACACGCAGTTCGATCACATTGATGCGGTAGTACAGGTCGTGGCGGAAGCGGCCGTCGGAAACCAGGTCGCCCAGGTCCTTGTGGGTGGCCGAGAGGATGCGCACATCCACCAGGGTCTCGCCGGAAGCGCCGACCGGGCGCACCGACTTCTCCTGGATCGCCCGTAACAGCTTGACCTGCATCTGCAGCGGGAGTTCGGCCACTTCGTCCAGGAACAGGGTGCCGCCATGGGCGGCCTGGAACAGGCCGGGCTTGTCGGCGTGCGCGCCGGTGAAGCTGCCCTTCTTGTGGCCGAAGAATTCGCTTTCCATCAGTTCGGCGGGAATGGCACCGCAGTTGACCGGGATGAACGGCCCGGCCGCGCGCGCGCCCTGTTCGTGGATGGTGCGCGCCACCAGCTCCTTGCCCACGCCCGATTCGCCGACGATATAGACCGGCGCCTGGCTGCGCGCGACCTTGGCGATGGTGGCGCGCAGGCTCTCCATGGCGCTGGAGTCGCCAAGCAGCCGGCTGGCCTGTTCCGGCGGCGGTGCGGGCGCCGCCGCCCGATCGCGGTTGTTCAATTCCAGCGCGTGCTTGACCAGGCCGCGCAGCACGCTGATGTCCACCGGCTTGCTGACGAAGTCGAATGCGCCGGCCTTGAGCGCTTCCACGGCCAGATCCATGCTGCCGAAGGCGGTGATCATCGCCACCGGCGTCTGCGGGTAGTGCTTGGCGATTTCGGTGACCAGCTCGATGCCGTTGCCGTCGGGCAGGCGCATGTCGGTCAGGCACAGGTCGTAGGGGTTGCTGGCCAACAGCTCGCGCGCTTCGGCGAGGTTGGCCGCCGTGCTGATGCGCAGGCCCATCCGCCCCAGGGTGAGAACAAGCAATTCACGGATATCGCGCTCGTCGTCGACGACCAGGGCACTTTTCGGTTCGTTCATGTTGCCCACGATAGCCCAGCGTGATGACGGTCGACAATTGTCAGCGTCATTGGCCCAGTAACGTCATGCCATTGCGCGAACGGTTTGCGCCGCAGGGCTGGATGAGAGGGCTGGCGCCGGCTACCGGGGCGGACCGCAGGGCGCGGCCGGTAGACGCACGCACACCGCACCGGCTGAGAGCGGCTAACAAACGTAGCGAGCAGTCGTCAGGTAGGTGTGGGCGGTGCGGAGGAACCGGAGTGTACAAGTGGTACATGCCGCACCGAGCGCCGGCCGCGCCCGCCTCGCGCCTGCACGGTCGTTCTGTTAGCTGCTCTTACTTGCCCAGCAGCCCGTTGGGTCCTTGCAATAGGATCCGGAAGCAGGCACCGCCGCCGGGTACGGGCACGTAGTCCAGTTGCGCCTGATTGGCGCGGCACAGCTCCTGGGCGATGTAGAGGCCGAGCCCGGTGCCGTGCTCGGAGGTGGTATAGAACGGGCGGAACAACTGGGCGGCCACCGTTTCCGGGATGCCGGGACCCCGATCGACCACGTCGATGACGGCCATGCGTTCCTGGTGTTCGACGCGCAGCTTTACCCGCGCCGGTTCGTCCATGATCCGGCCGTACTTGAGCGCGTTGTGGACCAGCGCGGTGAGGATCTGGTGCAGGTGCTTGGGGTCGACCAGCGCATGCACCGCGCTGCCCTGGATGCTGGCCTCCAGGATGTCGGTCTCCATCGACAGGGTCTGCCGATACTCGACCACGAAGCGACGCACGAAGGCAGCCAGATCCAGGGTTTCGGGGTTGGCGCGCTCGCGGCGGGCCAGCCCCAGCACGCTTTCGACGATGCCGTTGGTGCGTTGGCACTGCTGGTTGATGATCTGCAGCAGGCGGCGGTCCGCATCGCCGATGTCCGGCGATTCTTCCAGCAACTGCGAGGCGTAGCTGATTGCGGCCAGCGGGTTGCGGATTTCATGGGCCAGGCTGGCCGAGAAGCGGCCCATCGCCGACAGGGTCAACGATTCGGCGCGGCGCGAGACCACGGTGGCGTCGTCCAGAAATACCAGCACCAGGTCGCTGTCGGCGAGCAGGCGCACGAAACGCGGCTGCACTTCCGGGCGGTCTGCGCCCAGCTGCAGCGGGGCCTCTTCCTGGCGCCAGCCGCTGCGCCAGCGCTGCAGGCGGCGTGCCAGTTCCGGGGTAAGCGCGACCAGCGACAGGTCCGCCGGTGCAGTGCGCGAATCGCCATCGCCCAGCAGGGCCAGGGCCGCTTCGTTGGCCAGGGTGATGTGGTTGTGCGCGTCCACCACCAGCACGCCGGTGCGCATGCGCCGGATGATCAGCTCGTTGATCTCGTAGAGGTTGGCGACCTGGGCGCCACGCTCTTCGGCCAGTACCTGGTTGCGGCGCGCGCGCGAGGCGATCTGTTCGCAGATGAAGGCCACCGCGACGTAGCTGGTGACGAACATCGCAAGCTCGGCCACCGGACGCGCGGCGGCCCCGCCTTCGAGCAGGGTCCACAGGTATTCGAGCACGATGGCGGCGCTGGCGAGCACCGCGACGCTCATGCCGTAGCGCAGCCGCAGCAGGGTTGCTGCGGCTGCGACATTGAACAGCAGCATCATCGCGATGCCGGCGCTGGCGCCGGGCAAGGCGTGCGTGGTCAGGGTGGCGGCCAGGATGTCGGCCACCACTGCGCACAGGACAGTGGCGGTCAGGCGGCGCTCGTTACGGCCCCAGAACAGCAGCGGGATGGCCATCGACAGGTAGCCGATGGCCACCGCCGCGGCCAGGCGCGGATAGCGGGGGCCCGGGATGGCATCGGACAGCGGGCTGAACACCAGTGCGGCGATCAGCCCGGCAACCAGGACCCGGTACAGCGAGAAAAAGTACAGCTCGCGCTGTGGCGCCGACCGGATCCGGTCGATGAGCGATGCGCTGAATGCCACGCCGGACCCCCTTGCTGAAACGTGACGCGAGTATAGGCAGGTGCGGGTCGCGCATGGCCGCCGGGAGGCTGGGATGCCGCACAACCGCGCGGATCCGGCCGGCAATATCGCCGAATTTTGCGCCGCACGGCCCGGTCGGCCACAATAGGCGGCCCGTTCGCGTCCCATGACGTGCCGCCCACGCGGTCTGCGTCGCACGCAGCGGTCGTTTCCTTTTCCCACGGTGACGCATGAATTTCCACGAATACCAGTCAAAACAGCTGCTTGCCGAGTACGGCATCCCCGTTCCGGCCGGCAAGGTCGCGGCGACCCCGGACGAAGCGGTTGAAGTCGCCAATTCCCTGGGCAAGGGCCCCTGGATGGTGAAGGCGCAGATCCACGCGGGCGGCCGCGGCAAGGCTGGCGGCGTCAAGTTCTGCAAGACCACCGACGACGTGAAGGCCGCGGCAGCCAAGATGCTCGGCACCAAGATGTCCACCTACCAGACCGCCGGTGTCGAGCTGCCGGTCAACCTGGTGCTGGTGACCACCGCCGGTGAGATCGTCAAGGAGCTGTACCTGTCGATCCTGGTCGACCGCGGCACCAAGACCATCACCTACATCGCCTCTTCCGAAGGCGGCGTCGAGATTGAGCAGGTCGCTGCCGAGACGCCGGAGCTGATCCACTCGCTCAATGTCGATTTCGTCGAGGGCGTGCAGGGCTATCACGGCCGCGATTTCGGCTTCAAGCTCGGCCTGACCGCCAAGCAGGCCGGCCAGTTCGCCAGCATCATGGTGAACCTGTACCGCCTGTTCAACGAAAAGGACCTGGCGCTGGTCGAGATCAACCCGCTGGCGATCCTGGACGACGGCAACCTGTACGCGCTGGACGGCAAGTTCGACAGCGACGACAACGCCGCGTTCCGTCAGAAGGCGCTGGTCGCCATGCGCGACAAGACGCAGGAAGACGAGACCGAAGTGACCGCGTCGGAACTGGACATCAACTACGTCACCATGGACGGCAACATCGGTTGCATGGTCAATGGTGCCGGCCTGGCCATGGCCACCATGGACGTCATCAAGCTCAATGGCGGCGAGCCGGCGAACTTCCTGGACGTGGGCGGCGGTGCGAACAAGCAGCGCGTCATCGAGGCGTTCAAGCTGATCCTGTCCTCGGACAAGGTCGAAGGCATCTTCGTCAACATCTTCGGCGGCATCGTCCGCTGCGACATGATTGCCGAAGGCATCATCGCCGCGGTCAAGGAAGTGGGCGTCAAGGTTCCGGTCGTGGTGCGCCTGGAAGGCACCAATGTGGAAGAAGGCAAGCAGCTGCTGCGCGACAGCGGCATGGCCATCATCCCGGCCGACAACATCAACGACGGTGCCAAGAAGGTCGTCGAAGCTGTCAAGAACGCCGCCTGATCCACGACACCGAAGGAACTATCCATGTCCGTTTTGATTAACAAGAACACCAAGGTGATCGTGCAGGGCTTTACCGGCCAGCAGGGCACCTTCCACGCCACTCAGATGATCGAGTACGGCACCCAGGTCGTCGGCGGCGTCACGCCGGGCAAGGGCGGCACCACCCATATCGACCTGCCGGTGTTCAACACCGTGGCCGATGCCGTGCAGAGCACCGGCGCCGATGCGTCGGTGATCTACGTGCCGCCGCCGTACGCGGCCGATGCGATCCTGGAAGCGGCTGCGGCCGGCATCAAGGTCATCGTCTGCATCACCGAAGGCATCCCGGTGCTGGACATGCTGCGCGTCAAGAACGTGCTGACCCGCTCGCATCCGGACACCGTGCTGATCGGGCCGAACTGCCCCGGCGTGATCACCCCGGGCGAGTGCAAGATCGGCATCATGCCGGGCCACATCCACAAGCCGGGCAAGATCGGCATCGTGTCGCGTTCGGGCACCCTGACCTATGAAGCGGTCAAGCAGACCACCGAAGTGGGTCTGGGCCAGAGCACCTGCATCGGCATCGGTGGCGACCCGATCAACGGCCTGAACTTCGTCGACTGCCTCAAGCTGTTCAACGAAGACCCGCAGACTGAAGGCATCATCATGGTTGGCGAAATCGGCGGCGACGCCGAAGAAGCCGGTGCCGAGTACATCAAGAACCACGTCAAGAAGCCGGTTGTCGGCTTCATCGCCGGTGCGTCGGCGCCGGCCGGCAAGCGCATGGGCCACGCCGGTGCGATCGCCTCGGGCGGCAAGGGCACGGCCGAAGGCAAGTTCGCGGCGATGGAAGCCGCTGGCGTCAAAACCGTCCGTTCGCCGGGCGATCTGGGTGCGGCGATCGCTGCGCTGGTGAAGTAAGTACGCCACACGTGCAAGCGTGCAAGCGTGCAAGCGTCCAGAGAGGCCGCCTTCGGGCGGCCTTTTTTGTTGGTGCCCTCATCCGCCCTTCGGGCACCTTCTCCCGCACGCGGGAGAAGGGAGCCACAGCGGCACCCACAGCAACAGCAACAGCAAAGATGCTGCTGAGATCATATTCACAAGGAATGTCAGGCTGGTCGTTGCCTGCTTGATCGACGGAGCGTGCCACGCTCATGGCTGTGACATCCCCTCTCCCGCGTGCGGGAGAGGGGTAGGGGTGAGGGCGCCTTCCATGCGGCAATCTCCGACGCCAACGTGCCATCAATACCGATAGCGCCACCCGGGCGCTATAAGCCACCTTGGCCATCTTCCTGCCGGGAATGTCCATGCGCCACGCCGCCAAGACCGGATTCGCCAGGCACCTGCGTCGTGAGATGACTGCAGCCGAGCGCGCGCTTTGGTATCGGTTGCGAGATCGACGCCTGCTCGGCTTCAAGTTCCGGCGTCAGTTTCCCATTGGGCCTTATATCGTCGATTTCGTCTGCCTCGCCCGGGCGTTGATCGTCGAAATCGATGGTAGCCAGCACCTGCCACCCGGCGCGGACGCCACGCGCGATGCCTTCCTGCACCGCGAGGGCTTCCAGGTGCTGCGCTTCTGGAATAATGCAGTTCTTGCCAGCGGCGGCGATGTCTGCGAGATGATCGCGCGAGATTTGCTTGCGGCCCGTTCCTCCCTTCCCGCTTCCGTGCTTCGGAAAACACACGCACAAGGCCGTTGATATGTCCCAGACGCTCCGCATCGCCATGGCCCAGTTCGACTTCCCGGTCGGTGCCGTGGCGCGCAACACCGATCGCATCATCGCCTTCATCGCCGCAGCGCGCGACGAGTTCGGTGCCGACATCGTGCTGTTTCCCGAGCTGGCGATCAGCGGCTATCCGCCAGAAGATCTGCTGCTGCGGCCGGGTTTTCTGGCCCATTGCGAACAGGCGCTGGCGCGGATCGCGGCCGCCACGCGCGGCATCGTGGCGGTGGTGGGCTGGCCGCAGAGCGCCGGCAGCGTGGTGTACAACGCCGCCAGCGTGCTGCGCGATGGCCGCATCGAGGCGACCTACCGCAAGCGCGAGCTGCCCAACTACGCGGTATTCGACGAGCGCCGCTATTTCGACGTGGACCCGGATGGCGACAACTGCGTGGTCACGGTCAAGGGCGTGCAGGTGGGCGTGGTGATCTGCGAGGACCTGTGGTTCGCCGAGCCGCTGGCCAAGACGGTGCAGGCCGGCGCCGAGCTGGTGCTGGTGCCCAATGCCTCGCCGTACGAGCGCGGCAAGCATGCCCAGCGCGATGCCTTGCTGGCCGAGCGTACCCGCGAAAGCGGGGCGGCGATCGCCTATCTCAATGTGGTGGGGGGGCAGGACGCGCTGGTCTTCGACGGCGCCTCGGTGGTGGCCGACGGCAATGGCACCGTGCATCCGGCTGCCGCCGCCTTCGTGGACCAGTGGCTGGTGGTGGACTATGCCGCTGGCGAGCGCAGCTTCGCCCCGGTGGTCTGGGTGGACGATGGCGACGAGAGCATGGATGCGCTGGCCTGGCGTGCAGTCGTGCGCGGCCTGCAGGACTATTGCCGCAAGAATGGTTTCGGCAAGGTCTGGCTGGGGCTGTCGGGCGGGATCGACTCGGCGCTGGTGCTGGCGATGGCGGTAGACGCGCTGGGCGCCGAGAACGTCACTGCAGTGCGGCTGCCCTCGCGCTACACGGCGAACCTGTCCAACGATCTGGCCGATGAGCAATGCCGCGCGCTAGGAGTGAAGCTGGAAACCGTCGCGATCGCGCCGGTGTTCGAGGGGCTGCTCGCCGCGCTGGGGCCGATGTTCGAAGGCACCCAGCCGGACATCACCGAGGAAAACCTGCAGTCGCGTAGCCGCGGCGTGATGTTGATGGCGCTGTCCAACAAGTTCGGCGGGCTGTTGCTGACCACCGGCAACAAGAGCGAATACGCGGTGGGCTACGCCACCATCTATGGCGACATGTGCGGTGGCTATGCGCCGCTCAAGGATCTGTACAAGACCGAAGTGTTCGGCCTGGCCAAGTGGCGCAATACCGTGGGTGGCGCGCCGGTGATTCCGCCGGCGGTGATTTCGCGCCCGCCGTCGGCCGAGCTGCGCGACAACCAGACCGACCAGGACTCGCTGCCGCCCTACGACGTGCTCGACGGCATCCTGTACCGCTATGTCGATCAGGAGCAGTCGCGCGACGACATTGTCGCTGCCGGATACGCGGCCGACACGGTGGAGCACGTGCTACGGCTGGTGCGGCTGAATGAGTGGAAGCGTCACCAGGCTGCGCCGGGGCCGAAGGTGTCGCGGCGTGCGTTCGGGCGCGAGCGGCGCTACCCGATCACCAACGGCTACAGCGGGCAGTAACGCTCCCAAGGCCCCGTTGCGGAGATGTCGTAGAACTGGTTGCCGGCGCGCGTGTGGCGGCGGCCTCCCTCACGCCGGCAGGACCTGCCCAATAAACAAGGGGGCCTTGCGGCCCCTTGTTGTGCTTCACGCGACGGTCGAAGATCTTAGTCGCGATTCATCTGTGCATTGCGCTGTCCGGTAGCGGCGGACTTTTCGCCGGCAAACGGATTGAGCTTGCGGATGGCCCAGGGGTACTTCGGCCAGTTGCTGCTCAGCCACGGGTGCTGCGGGCTGTTGAGTTCGAGCACGCGGCGCGCGTCGGCGGCCAGGGTCTTGTTGCCCAGATGCGTGTAAGCCTCGGCCAGCACCGCTACCGCATCGTACTGGTAGGCGCTCTGCGGATAGGTTTCCAGCAGGTAGTTGGCGCGGCCGGCAGCCGATACCCAGGCATTGCGCCGCAGGTAGTACAGCGCATTGTCCAGCTCGTGCTGGGCGAAGATGTCGCGCAACTCGATCATCCGCTTGCGCGCATCGGCGGCGTAGCGGCTGTTCGGGTAGCGGTCGGTGACGGTGTTGAAGTCGTTGTAGGCCTGCTGTGGCGACGACAGGTCGCGGCGGCTCGGGTCCAGCGACCACACCCGGCGCAGGAACACCGTGTCGCGGTTGCTGTTGGCCAGCCCGCGCAGGTAGTACAGGTAGGCGATATTGCGATGGGTCGGGTAGGTCCGGATGAAGCGGTCGACGCTGGACACGGTGTCGTCGTGCTTGCCGGCCTTGTACTGCGCGTAGGCGCTTTCGATCATCGCCTGCTCGGTGTACGGCCCGTACGGGTACTGGGCCTGCAGGCGTTTGAAGCTGGCTTCGGCGCCAGCCCAGTTGCCTTTCTCCATCAGCTCATGGGCCTTGCCATAGAGCTGCTCGACCGGCATGCCCTCGTCGGGATTCTTGTCCTTGGCGCCGCGGTGGCAGCCGGTGACGACGAACGCCATGACCAGCATGAGGGCAATCAGGCGCGCAGGCGCGGAAAACGTGGACCGTCGGATCATGGGTCTGGGCAGGACGCATCAGGAAAACGAAAGGGCGATGATAGCCTAGTGGCCTGTCCGGCGACTGACTCCTGCTGCCCGGACCCTCAAATTCCCGTTTTTGCCCGAGTACCCGTGTCCATGTCCGACCCTTCTGCCGACCCCACCGACCCGTCCATCCGTCAGGCCGTCGTGCCCGACAGCGCCGCAGGACGGCGTTTCGACGCGGTGCTGGCCGAACTGTTCCCCGAATTCTCGCGCTCGCGGCTGTCGGAGTGGATCAAGTCCGGCGATGCGCTGCTGGACGGCGACATGGCGCGTCCGCGCGACACGGTGCGCGGCGGCGAGAGCGTACAGCTGCAGGTGGTGCTGGAAACCCAGACCCATGCCGCGCCGCAGGACATCGCGCTGAACGTGTTGTACGAAGACGAGCAGGTGCTGGTGATCGACAAGCCGGCCGGCCTGGTGGTGCATCCGGGCGCGGGCAATCCAGACGGCACCCTGGTCAACGCGCTGCTGTTCCGCGACCCGGCGCTGTCGGCGGTGCCGCGCGCCGGCGTGGTGCATCGGCTGGACAAGGACACCAGCGGGGTGATGGTGGTTGCGCGCACCGTGCAGGCGCAGACCGCGCTGGTGGAGCAACTGTCCGCGCGCGACGTGCATCGCCAATATCTGGCAGTGGTGGTCGGGGCGCTGGTGTCCGGCGGCACCGCCAATGCCCCGATCGACCGCCATCCGCGCGACCGCCTGAAGATGGCGGTGCGCGACGACGGCCGCGATGCGGTCACCCATTACCGGCTGCGCGAGCGCTTCCGCGCGCATACCGCGCTGGAATGCCGGCTGGAAACCGGGCGCACCCATCAGATCCGCGTGCATATGGCGCATCTGAAATCGCCGATCGTCGGCGACCCGCTGTATGGCGGCGCGCTCAAGCTGCCCAAGGGCGCCACCGACGAGCTGGTGCACGAGCTACGCACCTTCAAGCGCCAGGCGCTGCACGCCGAAACCTTGGAATTTCTGCATCCGGTCAGTGGCGAGCCGGTGCGTGCCAGCGCGCCGGTGCCGGCCGATCTGCAGCGGCTGATGACCGCGCTGCGCGACGACAGCGCACGCGCGGCCGAATTGGCGCGCCGCTGAGGTGAGCGTGGCCGCTCCATTCATCCTGCCTGCCCACTGGCCGGCGCCGCCGCGCATCCGGGCGCTGACCACGCTGCGGCATGGCCTGGGCGTGTCGCAGGCGCCGTTCGACACACTCAATCTCGGCAACCGCAGCAGCCCGGAGGGCGATACGCCGGAACGGGTGGAGCGCAACCGCGCGTTGCTGGTGCAGGCGCTGGCCTTGCCCGGCCCGCCGCAGTGGTTGCGGCAGGTGCATGGGGTGGATGTCGTGCGGCTTGAGGCCGTCTCGGCGGGCGCCGGCGCGCAGGTGGACGCTGCGGGCGATGGTGTGCCGGGCTCGCATGAGCCCACCGCCGACGCCGCCGTGACCGACGTGCCGGGGCGGGTGCTGGCGATCCTCACCGCCGATTGCCTGCCGGTCGTGCTCGCTGCGGTCGATGGCAGCGAGATCGCGGCCGCACATGCCGGTTGGCGCGGTCTGGCCGATGGCGTGCTGGAGCGCAGCGTGGCGGCGATGCAGACACCGGCGCCGCAGCTGATGGCCTGGCTGGGCCCGGCCGCAGGACCGCAGGCCTATGAAATCGGCCAGGACGTCTTCGATGCCTTCGTCGACGAGGACGTACAGGCGCAGTACGCATTCATCGCGACGCGAGCGGGGCACTGGCGCGTGGATCTGTACGCATTGGCGCGGCTGCGTCTGCAGCGTGCCGGGCTGCGGGCCGATGCGATCCACGGCGGTGGCCTGTGCACCATTTCCGACCCGGCGCGCTTTTTCTCGCATCGCCGCGACCGCCGTAGCGGACGCATGGCCACGCTGGCGTGGATCGCTCCCTGAGCACGCCCTTGTTCGCGCAGGTGCTGGGGCAACAGGCGTTCGCGCAATTGCCGGCGCCGGTGCGCGCGCTGCATTCGGTACAGCGGCGGCAGACCTTTGCCGGGCAGGCGCAGATCCGGCGCGGCCGGCATGTGCTGGTGCCCTTGCTGGCGCTGCTGAGCCGGTTGCCGCGCAGCGGCACGGTGGCGGTAGAAGTGGAGTTCCTGGTCGATGCGCAGGGCGAGCGCTGGCACCGGCGCTTTGCCGGTCTGCCGATGTATTCGCGGCTGTGGCGCGAGGGAGCGGCCTTGCGCGAACACCTGGGCGCGGTACGGTTCGAATTTGCGCTGCGTGCCGATGCCCGGTCCCTCTATTGGCAGGCCACACGCGTGTGGGCGTTCGGCTGGATTCCACTGTCCGCGCGCTGGTTCGAACAGCTGCGTTGTCGCGAGCATGCCGATGCCGGCCGCTACGGGTTTCTGGTCGACGTGCACCTGCCGTTGGTGGGACCGTTCATTCGCTACGAGGGATGGCTTGAGCCACGCTGACATGCCCAGTGCCGGGATGCGTACCGCGCCGGCTACCATCGTGTTCGATGGCGTGTGCCTGCTGTGCAATGGCTGGGTCACGTTCCTGCTGCGCCACGATCGACGCGGGCGTTATCGCTTTGCCGCGATGCAGGGCCGGGCCGGACGCGCGCTGTTGCAGCAGCATGGGCTGGACCCGAACAACCCGTTGTCGTTCCTGCTGGTGGACCACAGCGGCGCATGGACCGACAGCGATGCCATCGTGCGGGTACTGGCGGGCCTGGGCGGCCTATGGCGGCTGGCAGCAGTGTTACGCGTGATACCGCGTGGTTTGCGCGATATCGGGTATCGCCTGACCGCACGCAATCGCTATCGCTGGTTCGGCCGCAGCGACCACTGCATGCTGCCTACGCCCGAGCAGCATGCGCGGTTTCTGGACTGACGCACTGTGTGCGTGTCGTGCGCGGCGATTGGCTAGCGCATCCGGCGATGCTGACCAATGGGTTGTAGGAGCGCGCCTGAGCGCGAGGAGCGTTGCCGGGAAGGCCTCATCGCGCCCGGGTGCACTCCTACGAAGGGAACGGGTACGCCACGGCGTTTGGTGGGACGCGTCGTGCGCGGCGATTGGTTGGCGCATCCGGCGATGCTGACCAATGGGTTGTAGGAGCGCGCCTGAGCGCGAGGAGCGTTGCCGGGAAGGCTTCATCGCGCCCGGGCGCGCTCCTACGACACGCGCTGTATCGCGCGCTTATGCCGCGTTGTGGAAGCTGGCGCGTACCAGGTTGGAGGCACCCGGGCGGGCGTCGGACTGCAGGCGGAAAATCGCCACCGCATCGGCCAGGTCCACGGCCTGTTCTTCCAGGCTGCGTGCAGCGGCGGTGGCTTCTTCCACCAGCGCGGCATTGCGTTGAGTGACTTCGTCCAGCTGCGCCACGGTGCGGTTGACCTGTTCGATGCCGCTGGATTGCTCGGCGCTGGCGGAGGTGATCTCGCTCATGATGTCGGTGACATGCTTCACCGAGCCGACGATCTCGCGCATGGTCGCGCCGGCGCGGTGCACCAGACCCGAGCCCAGTTCCACCTTGTCGGTGGAGTCGGCGATCAGCGTCTTGATCTCCTTGGCGGCGTCGGCCGAGCGGCGCGCCAGTGCGCGCACTTCCGAGGCCACCACCGCAAAGCCGCGGCCCTGTTCGCCTGCGCGCGCCGCTTCCACTGCGGCGTTGAGCGCCAGGATGTTGGTCTGGAACGCGATGCCATCGATGACGCCGATGATCTCGCCGATCTTGCGCGAGGCGGTGCTGATCTGGCCCATGGTGGCAACCACATCGTCCATCACCTGGCCGCCGTTCTGGGCGACTTCGCCGGTGCCCACCACCAGGCGGTTGGCCTGCAACGCGCTATCGGCGTTCTGCTTCACGGTGGAGGTCAGTTCCTCCATGGAACTGGCGGTTTCTTCCAGGTTGGCGGCCTGCTGTTCGGTGCGTTCGGACAGGTCGGTGTTGCCGGCGGCGATTTCCACCGCCGCGCGGCGGATCGTGTCCGATGCAATCTGGATGCCGCCGATGATCTCGGTCAGCCGGGTGACGGTCTGGTTGGTGTCGTCGCGCAGGCGCGCAAAGATGCCGTGCGCATCGCCCTTCACGCGTTGGGTGAGGTCGCCTTCGGCCAGTGCGCCGATCACGCGCGCCAAGGCGGCCAGGTGGGTTTCCACCGAGTCGTAGATGCGGTTGATGCCTTGCGCCAGCGACAGCAGCATGCCGTCCATGCCGTCGATCTGCATGCGGCGGCTGAAATCGCCGGCCGCGGCGGCATCGATGATCTGGATCAGCGCCTGCTCGGCATTGACCTGCGCGGTGACGTCCATCCACTGCGCGATGGTGCCCAGCTTGGTGCCATCGTCGGCGATGATCGGGCTGTACACGAAGTCGATCTGGCGGCCGAAGAACGGCGCACGTACCGCCTTGGACGCGTTCAACGCACGCATGCGGTCGATCGCGGCCTGGCTGTCGGGATAGATGTCGCCGATGCTGCCGCCGACAAAGCCTTCGGCATGGAAGCTGGGGCGGAAGCTCTGCACATCCGGCTCGATCAGCTTGAGCATCGCCAGCAGCTTGCGGTTGGCGAACAGCACCTGGCCGTCGTCGTCGGCGATGCGGATCATGGTGTCCAGATCGTCCAGCGCCTTGACCACGAACTGGCCGTGGCGCAGCCCCTGTTCCATCACATCGAGGCGGATGGCCAGCTTGTCCTGGGTCGCCTGCAGGGCGTGCAGCAACGGCGCGAGTTGGCCGGAGGCGTTGCGCAGATCCAGACGCTGGTAGCGCCCGTCACCGATGGCCGTCACCGTGCCGATCGCCTGTTGCAGTTGCGCGAGACCGCGACGGCGCGTCCACCACCACAGCCCGGCACTTGCCGCGCCCAGCACCAGCAGCGCCGGTAGCAAGCGGCCCAAACTGGCCCGGACACCGCCGGGCAGCAGCGTGGCGGCGTAGAGCGTCAGCAAGGCCAGCATGCCGATCTGTGCGGCGGCAGGCAGCCATGCGGCCGTGCTGGCACGCGCAAGGTTCCGGCCAGAGAGCGGGCGGAAGACGGCGGTGGCATCGGGCGAGGGTGACATAGGCTGAGTTCAACTGAGCGATTCGGAGTGGGGAGCGGCGTCCTGCGCTGCATGGGCTGCTATGGGGTATCGGCGGCCGAGCCCGAATCATGATGGCGTGAAATCACCGTTCGTCGGAATCTGTCGTCCAGACCCCTGGAAACACCGATGTGGTTAAGTTGGAAGCGGTTTCAGTTACACCCTATGCGCTGCGGAATCGTGATTTGCAGCCGGAGACGGTCGTGCGATTGTAAAATGCACGTGAAATATCAGTGGGCGCCGTCAACACTTCGTAGACCTCGACGCCACGCAGTCCGATCGCATGACACGACCAGGAATGGCCAGTGGCGCCATCGGTGCGAGGCCACGAGCACGCATCCAAGCGCGGGGAATCGGGAATCGGGAATGGAGAATCGGGGATCGAGCGCATTACAGCTCCAGCCCAGCCCGAATGGCAACGCAAAAGCGCTTTTCCCATTCTCGAATCCCGATTCCCGATTTCCAAAGAAAACCGGCCATCTCACGATGACCGGTCTATCGATGCCTCATACGCTGACACTACACCGGCTTACTTCGCCGGCTTGGCGCCTGTGTCGTCGGGCAGCGCCCAGGCAATCACGCTGTCGCCCGACGTGGTTTCCATGCGGTCGTGTCCACCGACCGCGGCCACGATGTATTGCTTGCCGTCGATGGTGTAGCTCATCGGCGCCGCCTGCGGGCCGGCGGGGACGCGGGTCTCCCAGACCTGCTTGCCGGTGCGGGTGTCGAAGCCGCGCATGAAGTTGTCCAGGGTCGCGCCGATGAAGGTCACGCCGCCGGCGGTGGTCAGCGAGCCGCTGTTGTTGGGGGTGCCAATCTCGAACTTGGTCTTGGACGGAATGCCCATCGGGCCCTGGTCGTAACCGGTGCCCAGCGGACGGCGCCACAGCACCTGCTGCGTGCGCAGATCCACACCGGCGATATAGCCCCACGGCGGGGCGACGCACGGGGTGTTGAGCGGCGACATCCACGGCTCCTTGCGGGCGCCGTAGGCCAGGCCCTTCTGCGCCATGTAGCCGGGCGTCCTGCTCTTGCCGTCGAACACAGAGACCACGCCCAGCTCGTTCATCTTCTCGCGGGTATAGACCTGCAAGGTGTAGGGCAGGCGATTGCTGTTCATCACCATGATGCCGCGCTGCAGATCGACCGAAACGCCGCCCCAGTTGATGCCGCCATGGTTGCCGGTGAAGGCCAGCGAGCCTTGCAGGGTGGGGGGAGTGAACATGCCTTCGTAGCGCAGCTGCTTGAACTGGATGCGGCAGGCCAGCTGGTCGAACGGGGTCATGCCCCAGGCATCGGATTCGATGATGGTTTCGAACTCACGGCTTGGCGCACCCACGGTATTGGGCATGCCCGGCGAGATCGGCTGCGTGGCCGCGGTCCAGTCGCCGTGATCGGTGCCCTGCGGCACCGGGATCTGCTTGACCGGCATCAAGGGCGCACCGGTGGCGCGGTCCAGCACGAATACCTGGCCGGACTTGGTGGCCTGGATCACCGCAGGACGGGTAGCGCCTCCAGCGACCGGCCAGTCGACCAGGTTCGGTTGTGGGCCGATGTCGTAATCCCACAGGTCGTGGTTGACGGTGCGGAAGTGCCAACGCTCCTTGCCGGTGGCCGCATCCACGGCCACCAGCGAGGCGGTGTATTCCTCGTCCTGCGGAGTGCGGCCCTTGCCGAAGAAATCGCCCGAGGCATTGCCGGTCGGCAGATACACCAGGCCCAGTTCGTCGTCGGCGGCCATCAGCGACCACACGTTCGGGGTGGAGCGAGTATAGGTCTGGCCGGCGGGCGGCTCGTTGGTGATCGCCGGGTTGCCCAGGTCCCAGGCCCAGCGCAGCTGGCCGGTCAGTGCATCGAAGCCGCGCACCACGCCGGACGGCGCATCGCCTTCCTGGCCGTCGCGCACCTGGCCGGTGGGCTGGATCACCACGCCGCGCATCACCACCGGCGGCGAGGTCGGGCCGACAAAGCCCGGCTTGGTGTTGCCGGTGCCGACATTGAGGTCCACATAGCCGTTGCTGCCGAAGTTGGCGCACAGCTTGCCGGTCTGCGCATCCAGCGCGCCCAGGCGGCCGTCGACCATCGGCCAGAAGATCCGGGTCGGGCACTCGGCGGTGCCTTCCGGCGCCTGGTAATACGACACGCCACGGCAGGTGGTGGCGGCCACGCCGGCCATCGCCTTGGGGGTGGTCTGCGGGTCGAAGCGCCAGCGCTCCTTGCCGTTGGCCGCTTCCACCGCGATCACTTTCTGGGTGGGCGTGCAGATGTAGAGCAGGTCGCCGACCTTGAGCGGGGTGTTCTGGAAGGCGTAGCCTAGCTTGGAGCCGGCCGGCTTCAAGTCGCCGGTGTGGAATTCCCAGGCGATCTTCAGGTTCTTCACGTTCTCCGGGGTGATCTGTGCGCCCGGGGTGTAGTGGTTGGACAGATTGGAGCCGGCATAGGCGGTCCAGTTGCTGGCGTCGTGATTGGCCGCCACGTTGCCGTCCGGGCTGGGCACGGTGCCGCGGCTGAAGGCCGTCGCGTTGTTGGCCGGCAGCGTGGAGGCGTCGGCCAGCTCGACATTGCGCGGCACCAAAAGCGGCCACAGGATCAGCGCGGCACCCAGGATCGGCAGTACGCCGGTCACGAGCGCATAGCTGACGCCGGATAACGGCTGCATGCGGCGACGCGCCACGCCCCAGAACGGCAGCAGCACCAGGCCCAGCACAGAGATCCAGGCCAGACGCGGGACCAGACCCCAGCCATCCAGGCCCACTTCCCACAGTGCCCAGGCAATGGTGGCGGCCAGGGTGGCGCCGAACAGCCACAGGCCCGCGCGCTTGCCCGCCGCGAGCAGCACGCCCGCCAGCAGCAACGCGATACCTGCCAGCAGGTAGTACCAGGAACCACCGACGGCCACCAGGCGCCCGCCTTCGTAGGCGAGCACCGCACCGAGCACGGCGATCATCACTGCATAGGCCGCCAGCAACCGGGTGCCTAGCCCACGTGTTGAGGATTGATCAGTCATTTTCAGATGTCAGGAAGGACTTGGGGCCGCAGCGGGCGACAAGTCGTGGAGGGAGAAAGGTCGCTCGTGGCAAAGACTGCCGGCGACCTGGATATGAACGCGCAGCCCCTCCCAGGGTCCTCAGCGCTAATCATGGCGATATTTTAGACCCTTCCTCCTGTCGCGTCCGTGATGGAGTGGGAACCGCCGTTCCAACCTCCGCGCGGATGCACCGGATTTGCGTGGAAGTTGAGCAGGGTTGCGAATGGCGATGACACCTGAAGGATGATGTATGCAAAAATCGATGTCGATGTCGATGTCGATGTCGATGTCGATGTCGATGTCGATGTCGATGTCGATGTCGATGTCGATGTCGATGTCGAATTGTTGTGTTCTTTGCTTCGCGCGACGATTGCTTTGGCCTCACGCAGTCGCCTCAAGCAAGCCGGGTACCGCAGTCGCGCGTGGCCGAAGAGGCGCCCTTATTTGAGCGAAGCGAGTTTGGCCGCCGTGCCGCGCGTGGCACTGTTGCGGCCGTGTCGCGCCAGATTGCGCCAGGAAACAGCGGTTCTCGTGACGTTTGCCTAGACAAAAATCAGCCGCGCCCGAAGGGCATGGAAGCCTTTGACTTTGCGATGGTTTAAGCGCTGGCGCTTGAAAGCTGTGCTTGAAATTCCCGCATGGTCTCAGGTGCACCTGTTGGAAATCCCTGGTAACCGTACCCTCATCCGCCCTTCGGGTACCTTCTCCCGGAGCAAGCAAGGAAACGCTTGTAGCGAGGTCGGGGCCTTCTCCGAACCGGAGAAGGATCAGACCTCCGCGAGTGCCTGCAGATATCGCTGGCGCCAGTGGCTGATATTGTTCTTGCGCAAGTGGTCCATCATCGCATGCCAGCGCTCGATGCGGCTGGCCAGTGGCATGCTGGCTGCGGTTGCAATCGCATCGGCCACGCCGTCCAGATCGTGCGGGTTGACCAGCAGCGCTTCCTTCATTTCGTCGGCGGCGCCGGCCAGCAACGACAACACCAGCACGCCGGGATTTTCCGCGTCCTGCGCAGCCACGAATTCCTTGGCAACCAGATTCATGCCATCGCGCAGCGGCGTCACCAGGCCCACCGATGCGGCGCGATAGAAGCCGGTCAACGTTGCGTGGCTGAAGTTCTGGTTGACGTAACGCAGCGGGGTCCAGTCCGGCCCCGCATGCCCGCCATTGATATGGCCGGCGATCTGTTCCAGCTGACCGCGCAATTGCCGATATTCGGTGACATCGCCGCGCGACACCGGCGCGATCTGCAGATAGGTCAGGCTGCCGGATTGATCCGGATAACGTTCCAGATAACGCTCGAAGCCCTGGAAGCGTTCCGGCAGGCCCTTGGAATAATCCAGCCGATCAACACCGATGGCGAGCTGTCGCCCACGCAGGCTTTCGCGCAAATCGCGCACCGCCTGCTTGCTGACGGAGGCCCTTGCCTGTTTGGCAATCAGATCTGTGTCGATACCGATGGGGAAAGATGCCGCAGTAAATCGCCGCCCGCCCGGACCTTCGACCAGATCGCCTTCCAGAATGCGGCCGCCGCCGAACAGGCGCACATACGCCTTGAAGCGTTCGGCATCGCGCTGGGTCTGAAAGCCCACCAGGTCGTATGCATAGAACGTAGTGAACAAGCGTGCGTGATCGGGCATTGCCTGCACCAGATCCGCCGAAGGCATCGGCACGTGCAGGAAGAAGCCCATCTTGCAGCCCACACCCAGCTCGCGCAGCATCGCGCCCAGCGGAATCATGTGGTAATCGTGGATCCACAATGTATCGCTGTCTTTCAGCAGCGGCGCGAGCTTTTCTGCGAACAGGCGATTGACGCGCAGATAGCCTTCACGCTTGGCGCGATCGTAGTCGACCAGATCCAGGCGAAAGTGCAGCAGCGGCCACAACGTGCGGTTGGCAAAACCGTTGTAGTACGAATCGATATCGCGCTTGTTGAGATCCATGGTGACGAAGGTGATGTCGCCTTCGGTCTGCTCGTGCATGCCGCCGCTGTCGCCGCGTGCGGTCTTGCCGCTCCAGCCGAACCACATGCCGCCACGCTCCTTGAGCGCGGCCAGCAACCCCACCGCCAGGCCGCCGGCCCGGGTTTCGCCCGGCACTGCGACGCGATTGGATACCACCACCAAACGACTCATGATGCCTCCTGCCAGCTCCGCGACAAACGCATCGCTGCGATGATCAAACCGACGTGCGAATAGGTCTGCGGGAAATTGCCCCAGGCCTCGCCGTCCTCGAACGATAGGTCTTCGGACAGCAAGCCCAGGTGATTGCGGCGCGAGAGAATGCGCTCGAACAATTCACGTGCCTCGTCCTTGCGGCCGATGGACGCCAGTGCATCGATGTACCAGAACGTGCAGATGGTGAAGCTGGTTTCCGGCTCGCCGAAGTCGTCCGGCGCGATGTAGCGATAGAGCGCATCGCCATGCTTGAGCACGCGGCCCACCGCTTCGACCGTGCGCACGAAGCGGCTGTCGTCGGCATCCACGATGCCGATATCGGCCAGCAGCAACAGCGAGGCATCTAGGCGATGGCCGCCGAGCGTATCGGTGAAATGGCCGCGTTCTTCGCTCCAGGCCTCGTTCAACGCGCGCTCGCGGATGCTCTCGGCGCGCTCGCGCCAGTAGCTGCTGCGCTCGGGCAACGCCAGTCGCTCGGCGATCTTGGACAGGCGGTCGCAGGCCGCCCAGCACATCGCCGCGGTGTAGGTATGCACCTCGGCGCGGCCGCGGAATTCCCACAGGCCGGCATCGGGCACGTTGTGCAGCGCGTAGGCGCGTTCGCCCAGCGGTTCCAGGCGGCGGAAGGTGTCTGCATCGCCCTGATCCTTCAGGCGCAGGTCGAAGAACAGCTGCGTGGATGCCAAGACCACGCTGCCGTAGACATCGTGCTGCTGCTGGATCCAGGCCAGGTTGCCGCGTCGCACCGGGCCCATGCCGCGGTAGCCGGCCATGGTGTCGACTTCGTGCTCTTCCAGCTGCGACTCGAAACCGATGCCGTACAGCGGCTGCATGGTGCCGTCGGTGGTGGCGATGTTGAAGATGTAGCCGATGAACTGCTCCATCGTGCGGGTGGCGCCCAGGCGATTGAGCGCGCGCACCACGAAGGCCGCATCGCGCAGCCAGCAATAGCGGTAATCCCAGTTGCGCGGGGTGTTGGGCGCTTCCGGAATCGAGGTGGTCATTGCTGCGATGATGGCGCCACTGTCTTCGTACTGGCACAGCTTGAGCGTGATCGCGCTGCGGATCACCGCTTCTTGCCAGTCCAGCGGGATCGACAGATACCGCACCCACTCGCGCCAGTATTCTTCGGTGCGCTCCTGCGCTTCCTGCACATAGCCGGTGAGCGAGCGGGTCAGCGATTCGTCCACGCCCAGCACCAGGCTGACCGGGTGGCTGAGCACGAACGGCAGGCCGTCGCGCACGAACCGCACCGGCACGTCGGTGGTCAGGCGCAGGGTGAATTCCGGCAACACCCAGCGGATGTGGTTGCTGCCCCAGGTGGTCTCGGGTGTGCGGCCACCCCAGTCGGCCAGCGGGCGCGCACGCACGATGATGCGCGGGTTGCCGGCCAACGGACGGATCTGGCGGATGATGCTCACCGGCCGATAGAAGCGGCCGTTATTGCGCCAGCGCGGTGCGAAATCGATCACCTCGACTTCGCCACCCTTGCTGTCGCGCAGGACCGTGCGCAGCACTGCGGTATTGGGCAGGTAGTGCTGCTCGCTGCTGACGAAATCCTCCAGCTCCACGGCGAAGTCGCCGCCCTCGGTCTTGGGCGATAGCAGCGAACAAAAGGCGGGGTCGCCGTCGAAGGCGGGCAGGCAACTCCACACCACGCGTGCCTGACGATCCACCAATGCGCCGAAGCTGCAGTTGCCGATGACGCCCAGATCCAGGTTTGGCTCGGTCATGAAGTACCGACACTCCTATGCGATGACGAAAGGGAGAGGGCGGGCGCTCAGGCGCCGCGCGCGTTCTGTTGCAGCCACGCATGCACGGCAGCCGTGCCTGGCACGCGATAGCGCGCGCTGGTCTGGGCACGGTCGCCCACCAGCACGCTCCAGCCGCCGAGCCGGTTGGCAGCCTCGAACCCGAATTCGTCGGTGAGATCGTCGCCCACGAACACCGGGGTTCGGCCGGCGAAAGCGCCTTGCTGCATCAGCTGTTCTACCGCCAGCCCCTTGTTGCTGCCTTCGGGCACGAACTCCACGACATGATCGCCAGGCTGCAGGCGGTAACCGGAAAGCTGGGCGATTTCGTCCTGCGCGAAGGCGAGCACGTCGGGGCCAGCCAGCGGCTGCGCGCGCCAATGCAGCGCCACGCTGACGCCCTTGTCTTCGACCAGCACGCCGGGATGCCGGTGGGTGAGCGCGGCGGCGCGTTGATGCAGACCATGCAGCCACTCGGACGTATCCTGCGGCATCGCCGCGCGCGCCGCGGCGTCGCTGCGCAGCTCGTGGCCGTGCAGGCCGGCGGCCGGGAGGATCAGCGGTGCGAACAGGGTGTCGAGCTGTACCAGCGGCCGCCCGCTGACCAGCGCGATGGCGCCATCGAGCCGCACACTGAGGCGGCCGATGGCCGCACGCACCTCAGGCAGTAGCCGCACCGCCTCGGGGCTGTCGGCAAAGTCGATCAAGGTGCCGTCCACGTCCAGGAACAATGCGCAGGCATCGTCCAGCAATGGCGGCGACGGAAGGGGGGAATACACGTCTGCCATCAGGGCAGTGTGCGCAACGCAGTGTGAGATTCAGGTTATGGAACGGCGGGGATTACCCCCTTTTCCCTTCGGGACATTGTCCTCCTTCATGGGGGAGAAGGGGCCCCGCAGGGGCGGATGAGGGTACGGGCGAAGCCTGTTGGAGTTTGGCTGCACGAGGGCTTCGCCCCGTACCCTCACCCCAACCCCTCTCCCTGAGGGGAGAGGGACTTTAAAACATTCGCTGTAGCTCAAAACGTATACCGCACCCGCCCATACCAGTACGCGCCGTTGCTGCCGATCGGCGACAGCACGTCGTACGGCAGGTTGCCGAAGTAGGCGATGTCATCGATGGAGCGGTCCGAGTAGTTGTCCAGAATGTTCTGCCCGCCGATGGCCAGCGTCCACTGCGTGTCCAGGTGGTATTCGGCTTCCAGGTCCAGCTGCCATTCGGCGCCGTAGGTCTGGCGCGGAACGAAGCCGCCGCCGAAGTCGAACACGCGGGTGGCGCTGCCATAGCGGTTCACGCGGGTCTGCAGATTCCAGCGTTGGTTGCTCCAGTTGGTCGCCAGCGCGGCGCGCGTGCGCGGTGCGGCATCGGTGAGCGTGTTGCTCTCTTCCACGCCGAACAGCACGTACTCCGGGTTCAGGGCGAGCAACTGCGCCGGCGTGGCGATGATGTTTTCCAGCTCGGTCTTGGCGTAGCTATAGGTGCCGGTCAGCAGCAGGTCGCCGCCGAAGGCGTACTGGCGCCAGTTGGCCACCAGCTCGGCGCCGCGAGTACGGGTGTCTGCGGCATTGAGGAAGTAACTGGCGCTCTGCACGCCGGTGACACCGTAGTTCTGCTGCACGAAGCTGGTCAGCGCATCGCCGGTGATGTCTTCTGATAGGGCGATGCGGTCGTCGATGTCGATCCGGAAGAAATCCAGCGACAGGTCGAAGTGGTCGCCCAGCTGGCTGGTGAAGCCCAGGCTGTAATTGACCGATTTTTCCGGCTTCAGATCGGTGGCGCCGAGTCCGCGCGCGATGGGGTTGTTGACCGACAGCAGGCGGCCCTGGGTCAGCCGGCCGGCGGCGTCGTAGCCGGTGGAGGTGGCTTCGTAACCGATCTGGCTGAGCGAGGGCGCGCGCACATTGTTGGAGATCGCGCCACGCAGGGCGAACGCCGGCGCGAACGCGTAGCGCGCGGCCAGCTTGCCGGTCCACTGGCTGCCGAAGTCCTGGTAGTGCTCGTAGCGGCCGGCCAGGTCGGTGGAGAATTTGTCGCCGAACTGGCTGGAGACGTTGGCGTAGGCGCTGGCGACATTGCGCGACAGGTCGGCCTCGTCCTGCGGGGTGAGGCCGCCGCCGGCCTGCGAGCCGGTGGGGCGGTCGGTGAAAGGGCCGGCCGCGTAGCTGGCCGGGTCACCGGCGTGGGTGCGGTACTGCTCGCGGCGGAATTCGGCACCGGTGCCGAAGGTGTGGGTGGCACCGGCGGCATCCAATACGCGGGTCAGGTCGATGTTGCCCACGGTCTGCGCGAAGGCAAAATCGCCGGTCTTGAAGCGCGTGGTGCTGGTCGGCCCCAGCGAGGCGTTGAGCGAATTGCGCAGCCGGTAGGTGAAGTCGTTGCGGCCGTAGTTGACGCTGGCGTCGTAGTCCCAGCTGCCGAGCTGCCCACGTGCGCCGGCCACTGCCTGCAGGTCGCGGTTCTCGCCTTCGGAAATCGGCCGGTAGCCATTGGGATAGAGCTCGCGCCAGTTGGCGCTGCCGTCCGGGTAACGGAAGTAGTTGGCGCCTTCGGTGTCGCGCTGGTTGTAGGTGGCGAAGGCGTAGAACTCGCCGGTGGCGCTGAAGGGGATCTTGGTATTGAGCCAGGCGTTCAAGCCTTTGGTGGCGCCATCGCCGAGCACGTAATTGCGCCGGCCAGCCAAGGCGAGGTTGGCCGGGGTCTGCTCTTCGAACGGCGGAATCTGGTCGAAGCCGGCGCGGTTGGTCGCTTCGCGGTTCTTCAGCTCCAGGCCCACCTTGAAGAAGCCACCGTCGTCGCCCAGCAGCGAGCCGACCTTGGCGCTGGCGTAGCTGGTCTGGCCGTCGGTGACGCGGCGATCGATCGGCTCCACGTCGGTGTTGTAGGCGCCGAAGCTGGCCTCCAGCTCGCCGCGCTCGGGGTTGTCGTCCAGGATCACGTTGATGACGCCGGCAATGGCATCGGAGCCGTACTGCGCGCCAGCGCCGTCGCGCAGCACTTCGATGCGTTTGATCGCATTGATCGGGATGGAATTGAAGTCCACCGGCGTGGTGCCCTTGCCGATCTTGCTGTCGGTATTGACCAGCGCCGAGGTGTGGCGGCGCTTGCCGTTGACCAGCACCAGCACCTGGTCGGGCGAGAGCCCGCGCAGTTGCGCGGCGCGGATATGGTCGGCGCCGCCGGAGTTGGATTGGCGCGGGAAGTTGAACGAGGGCAGCAGCGCCTGCAGCGCGCTGCCCAGCTCGCCATTGACCACGCCGGCTTTGCGGATGTCTTCGGCGGTGAGCACGTCCACCGGCACGGTCGATTCCAGCACGGTGCGGTCGCTGGCACGGGTGCCGGTGACGATCACCGTGTCCAGGGTGGTGGCGCCAGGATCGGACTGCTGGGCCTGCGCGTTGACGCTTAGCACGGCGGCGATGGCCAGGCCGATAACCGAAAGGGTGGGGCGGGTCATGCTCTTTACTCCTGCAACTGCAACGACACGCGCCGCGAGGTCGGCATCCTGCCGGGCTGGGGCGCAAGGGGCGGATTGTTCACATTCATTCGGATGGAGAGATATTATCGCGTTGTTCAGGCCCGTGCGAGATGGCACAGTGCGCGCACGCCGGCATAGCTGATGTCCGGAACGCATGAGCCTGCCCCCGAACCCGTTGTGGAGAAGTCGATGAAGTTGCTGCCATCCTGCCTGTTTGCCGCCGTGCTGGCCCTGAGCGCCTGCGCGACCACGCCTGCCAGCGCACCGGCCTCGACCACCGCCAGTCTGCAGGGCGATGCGGCGCGGCCGGCTGCGGCGCACGGTTGGGTGCGTAGCGAACTCTACTTCGGCGTGGGCGAGGAAACCGGCCCGGCGGACCGCCCGCAGACCCGCACCATCGGCCAGGCGCAGTGGCGCGCATTCCTGGACAAGGAAGTGACGCCGCGCTTCCCGGACGGGCTGACCGTGTTCGATGCCTATGGCCAGTGGCTGTTCCGCGGTGCCAAGGAGCCGAACCGGCTGGGCACCAAGGTGCTGGTGATCCTGCATGAAGACACTCTGCAGCGGCGCCGCGACATCGAGGCGATCCGGCTGGCCTGGAAGCAGGCCACCGGGCACCAGTCGGTGCTGTGGTCGCGGCAGCCGGTGGAAGTGTCATTCTGAATCGGCGATCCGCAGTGCGATCCACCGGCTCGGCTTCGGCCCTGAGGTGGGCGAGCAAAATTTGCGGAAGCGGTAAACTCACCCCATGATCGAACAGCTCTCATTGCGCAATGTCGGCCCAGCTTCTTCGATGGAGCTGACATTTGGCCGTCGCCTGAATCTATTGACCGGTGACAACGGCCTGGGGAAGAGCTTCCTGTTGGACATCGCATGGTGGTCGCTCACGCGCAAATGGCCGGGGGAGTTGAATCGCCGTCTGTCTATGGGGTTACCCGCCAAGCCTCACACTGACAAGTCAGCGTCGATCATCTTTTCGGTGACCGGTAAGTCAAAGTCCGTCACCTACGAAAGCAGGTTCGACCGCAAGGCTCAGGCTTGGACCGGAGCAGCTGGACGCCCGGTCAATCCTGGATTGGTTCTTTACGCCCAAGCTGACGGCAGCTTTGCTGCATGGGATCCGGCGCGTAACTATTGGCGTAAGAAGGGGAATGTGGATGTGCAGGACCGTCCTCCTGCCTACGTATTCTCCACACAGGAAATCTGGGATGGTTTGAGGGACTCTGATGGACGGGTGTTGTGTAACGGTCTGATTGCCGATTGGGCAAGCTGGCAAAAGGAGCGAGGAGATGCCTTCAATCGCCTTCAGGCGGTGCTCTCTTCTCTGTCGCCAACAACATCGGATCTTATCGAACCGGGTCTTCTGACACGCATCAGCCTGGACGATGCACGCGATATTCCGACGATACGCATGCCTTATGGACAGGACGTGCCGGTGTTGCACGCATCCGCAGGACTTCGCCGCATCTTAGCCCTTGCCTATCTTTTGGTTTGGACCTGGGAGGAGCACTTGCAGGCTACCGCGCTGATCGGGGGGGAACCCACACGTCAGGTCACCTTCTTGGTTGATGAGATCGAGTGCCATCTGCATCCCAAGTGGCAACGGCGTATTGTCGCCGCACTGCTGGAAGTGATGAGATCTCTCGCCAGCAATGCGGGTGTACAGGTGATTGCGGCTACGCATTCTCCTCTCGTCATGGCATCAGTTGAGCCTGTCTTCGATGCAAACGAGGATGCATGGTTTGACTTGGACTTTAAAGCGACTGACAACCATCAGGCTGTTGTACTCCAGCAACGACCATTCGTGTTGCGTGGTGAGGCAGGAAACTGGTTGACCAGCGAGGCCTTCGACCTCCGCTCGTCGCGTTCGATTGAGGCCGAGAGTGCGATTGAGCGAGCGGCACTGGCAATGAGGAGCGAGCGATTTAGCAAGGCGGACGCGAGAGCAATACACAGTGATTTGCTGAAGGTACTTGGAGATACTGATCCTTTCTGGATGCGCTGGCGGTTCGTGGGCGAGAAAAAGGGATGGTTGCCATGATTCCTGTCGACGCACGTCCAGAACCGCGTGACTTCGATCGCAAGGTGCGGACTCGAGGCATAAGGGCAATGCGGCGCAAACGCATTGATCCAGATGTGCCATTGGCTGCAGGACAGACGCTCAGTACTTTTTGGCGTGAGTGCCTTGATGACCTTTACCGCGAGTACAATCAGACCTGCGCTTATTTGGCGGTCCGTATCGAGCGCGCCGTGGGAGGTGTGACTGCCGATCATTTTGTGGCCAAGTCGAAGTTGCCTAGGCAGGCCTACGAGTGGGCGAACTTCCGCCTGGCAAGCGCAATTGTCAACGCGCGCAAGTGCGATTTTGAAGACGTTCTTGACCCGTTTGTGCTGCCAGCAGGATGGTTCAGATTGGAGCTTGTGACTGGGCAGGTGTATCCGAGTCCTGACATCGATGCGGAAGATATGGCGCGGGTGGTCAAGACAATTGAGCGAGTGGATCTTGATAATTTGATTAATCGATAATTGCGCGCGCGGCATTTTCAGGAGTATTTTCAAGGCGACATCACTGCAAACTTTCTGCAGCGATACTCGCCCTTTGTGCATGCTGAGGCAGAGCGGCATGGGGTTGCTTTAGCACCCCTTGCTATCGCGTGGGCCAAGCAGCGGCTACCATCGCCTGTCCCCCCCCCCCCCCCCCCCCCNGCTTCTTCTTCGCGTCCTGCGGCCTCGCCGCGCTGGTTCGTCGCCGGCGACCTCAATGGCTTCTTCGGCCTGGTGGTCGACAATCTCTCCATCCTGGGCTTCATTGCGATGGCGCTGGTGGGCATCTTCCAGTTTCCCGCCGAGGTGGTGTTCGGGCGCATGTTCCCCGGCACCGCCTTCGGGGTGCTGGTGGGCAACCTGCTCTACACCTTGATGGCGCGGCGGCTGGCCGCCCGCACCGGGCGCGAGGACGTCACTGCAATGCCGCTGGGCCTGGATGCGCCCACTAGCATCGGCATGGCGCTGCTGGTGCTGGGCCCGGCGTTTGCCGGTTTCAAGGCGCAGGGGCTGGACCCGCAGGCCGCCGCGATCGCTACCTGGAAGCTCGGCATGGCCGCACTGGTGGTGATGGGCCTGCTCAAGCTGGTGCTGTCGTTCGTGGGCGAGGCGGTGACGCGCGCGTTGCCGCGTGCGGCCTTGCTCGGCTCCATCGCCGGCATCGCGCTGGTGCTGATGGGCCTGCTGCCGCTGCTGGAAACCCTGCGTTCGCCGGTGGCTGGCTTCGTCACGTTGGGCCTGCTGTTGTACGTGCTGCTGGCCAAGGGCCGCTTGCCGACCAAGCTGCCAGGGGTGCTGGTGGCCTTCGTGATCGGCACTGCGTTGTATTACGGGCTTGGCCTAGCAGGGCTGGGCGCGCCGGGCTTTGCCGTGCCGGCCTGGACGGCGCCGCAGATCGTGCTACCGCTGCCGAACCTGGGGTTCATCGATGGATTGCCGGCCACGGTGGCGTATCTGCCATTGCTGCTGCCATTCGGCCTGTTGATGGTGGTGGGCGGCATCAACGTCAGCGAGAGCGCACGTGCGGCCGGCGACGATTACCGCACCCGCGACATCCTGCTGGTGGAAGCCTTCGCCACATTGGTGGCCGGCGTCTGCGGCGGTGTGGCGCAGACCACACCCTACATCGGCCAGCCCGCGTACAAGCACATGGGCGCGCGCTCGGGCTACACGCTGCTGACCGGCCTGTTCGTCGGCATCGGCGGCATGCTGGGCATCATCAGCGGCTTGGTGCAGTGGCTGCCGCTGGCGGTGCTGGCGCCGATCATCGTGTACGTGTCCATCGACATCACCACCCAGGCGTTCCAGGCCACGCCCCGGCAGCATGCCGGTGCCATGGTGCTGGGGTTCCTGCCGTCGGTGGCGTACTTGCTGACCATCAAGGCGCCGGGCTGGATCGCGCCGGATCAACTGGTGGCGCTGACCACGCAGGTGGATGGCCATGGCCTGCCGGAACTGGCGGTGATCTTTGCGCTGGGCAACGGCTTCATCATCACTGCGATGCTGTGGATCGCCACGGTGGCGGCAATGATCGATGGCAGGTTGCGACGCGGCGCAGTGTTTCTGTTGGTCGCCGCGGGGCTGACCCTGTTCGGGTTGATCCACTCGGTAGACCCGCGCGGTGGCATCTATCTGCCCTGGTCGCTGCAGGGGCTGGCGCGGGTGATCAGCTGGCAGTTCGTCGGCGCCTACGTTGCGCTGGCAGTGACCTTGTCACTGCTGTCGCTGCTGCCGGCGCGCAAGCAGGCTGTGCAATGACGCGCCGATCATGCGCGCTGTAGTGGTTGCGTGGCACTGCGTTGGTACTGGGTGCCAACAGCGCGTGGGCAGCGTCGTTCGACTGCAAGCGGGCAAGCACACCGGTAGAAAAACGCCTGTGCGCGGTGCCGGCGCTTGGCCTGCTGGACGAGCAGCTGGATGAGCGTTACCAGGAACTGGTGCAGACCACGCCGCGCACCGCAGTGGCCGGCATACCTGATCAGCAACGCGTCTGGCTGCGGCAGCGCAATACCTGCGCGCAGGACGCCAAGCCGGACGACTGCCTGCAGCGCAGCCTCACCACCAGGGCCGATGCGCTGACCAAGGCCCTCACCGCCCAGCAACAGGTGTTGGACCGCAGCATCGCCGGCATTCCCGCCAGGCCTGCCGAGGCAGCGCGCCAGTTGCAGGCTTACGACGCTCCGCTGGCGTTGGCGTGGCTGGCGTATCTGCATCAGTTCGTGCCGGCGGCCGGCGTGGATGCCGCACTGGCGACAGCGCGCTTCGATAGCGCGAGCAAGGCCTTGCGCGAGGTCGACGATTTTGCCGCTTCGCTGCTGGACCATGCCGGGGCAGGCCCTGATGCGCAGGATCCGAGCAAGGTGCTCCTGCTGTTGCGCATGTGGATCGAGCGCGATGGCAGCGGCAACCGTGCCTATGTGCATTGCTTCATCTTCGCGGCGTTGGGCGAGCCGGCGTACGAGGCATTCGGGCCGTTGTACGGATCCACGCGCGATTCGTTCGCCCCGGTCTGCGAGGCGCCGGGCGGGCTGTTCGCGCTGGCCAGCTGGAAGCGGCTGGACGATGGTTTCGATTCCTTGATCGAGGCAGTGGGCAAGGATGCCGGCCCCATCTGCTACGCCAGTGACGCCGAGTGGGGGGTGATTGCGCTGCGCGCATCGGTGTCGCCGCTGCTGTATCTGCAACCGGCCTTGCGCAAGCGCTACAGAGATGCCCCGGACGAGGCGATTGCCGCCTGGAGCGGCGATGATAGTGATTGGCCCGCCGCAGATCGCAAGGCGGTGCGCGCGCTGCTGCCGAAGGTGCGCGCAGATACCGCCGCATGGCTGGTGCGCGAAAAGCGCTTGCCGGAAAGACAGGCCCAGGAGACGGCCGCTGCGATCGTGGCGGCCTGGGTGAATGCGCGGCTGAACTTCGCTGGTTGAAGGCCCGGCGCATGGCGCCTGGTGCTTCGCACCGTGCGCCATTGCTTCGGATTGCACGGTAGAACGTGTGTTGGGATGCCTGCCTAAGAGCGGGTGGTCCGCGCGTTTGGATGGAGCGTCCCTGCGGAATTGGCGAGACGTTTAAGGCGCTCATGCGCATCGCGTCACCATGCGCGCGATCGATCAATGCGCTGCGGCGGCAGATCGATGGAACCACCGCAACATCTGATGGTCATAGTCCAGGTGTTGTTGTCGATGCAAGGAGTTCCATGATGCAAACCAAGCCGTCGCGCTGGCCGTGGCTATTGGCCGTGCCACTGATTGCCGGCGCCGCCTGGTGGTTGTTCAGCGGGCCACGCGAGACATCGGGCGCGCTGCCTGCACCCGTCAGCCAAACCGCCAACGCGGTGGCTGCAGCGGTCGCTCCATCGCCTCCCATTCCCGCCGCGCCGCGACATCCGGTGCAGGCGGCATCGGCCGATGCCGCCGACGCTGCAATTCCCGCATTGGCGCAGAGCGATGACGCCGCATGGCGGGCACTGCAGGATCTGGTGCCCGACGACGCAGCACTGTCGCTCGTGTTGCGACCGCATCTGATCGAACGCGTGGTCGTCATGATCGACAACCTCACCCAGCCCAGCATCAGCCGCCGCGCCTCGGTGCTGCAGCCGGTCCCGGGCGAATTGCAGGTGACCCCCGCTGCCGATCGCACCGTCATCGATCGCCCCAATGCCAGCCGCTACGCGCCGTATGTCGCCGCATTCACCGGCGTGAACGCGCAGGCAGTGGTGCGCAGCTATGTGCGCTTCTACCCACTGTTTCAGCAGGCCTACGCCAACCTGGGCGCACCGGACCGTTATTTCAACGACCGCGTGGTCGACGTGATCGACCACCTGTTGCGCACGCCAGACCCGGCGCAGCCGGTGGCGGTGGTGCGCGATGAGCGTGGCCGCTATCGCTTCGTGGACCCGGCGTTGGAAGGATTGTCGGTCGGGCAGAAGGCCATCGTGCGGCTGGGGCCGCAGCAGGCGTCGGCAGTGAAGGCGCAACTGCAGCGCATTCGTGCGGCCTTGTTGCAGACGCGCTGATCCAGCGTCCAGCTGTGGATCCACACTGCGCGGCTGCGGTCATGCAGGCGCGTCTGTGGCCGCACGTGAAACCGGCCGCATCGCGATAGACAGGCGAAGCCCGATGGATCAGCTGGCGATTTGCAGGAGTGCAGCCTTTCAGGCGCGTCGCGCCAGCAGCCGCTTGGCCGGTGACGCGACGGCCGAGTGCTGCCGCATGCATTCCCTGCCAGCGCCTACGCAGCATCAAGCTCCGGATAGTGGCGGAAGATGCCGTTGGTGTTGAACGCCACGCGCCGTTCGGAGGCGAGGTAGGCCGCCATCCGCGGGCGTGCTGCCACGCGCTGTTGCACGGCGCGCAGACCCGGGATATCCGTCGCCAATGTCGCCATCCGCTTCGGGAACATGTAGTCCAGCCCGCTGAGCAGCTGAAACAGCGACAGATCCACGTACGAATGCAGGCCCAACGCAGCGGTCCCACCAGCCTGCTGCACCACCTGCTCGAAATAGCCGAGGAACTTGGGCAGACGGTTGTCGCGCAGGTCCTCGGCACGCTTGGCGGCTTCGGCTTTCTGGTCCTCGTAGTACAGGCCGGTGGCGATCGGATGATGGGTGTCGTGTACCTCGGCCACCAGGTCGGCAATGGTCATTTGCAGTTGCAGCGCCTGCAAGCGCTGCGCGTCGTCGTCGGGAACCAGTTGCAGCGACGGACCCAGGAAATGCAGGATCGCTGCCACCTGCGCCACCACGACATCGCCTGCCTGCAGGAAGGGCGGGGCAAACGGCTGCGCGCCCGGCTGCGTGCCCTCCAGGAAGGGAGTCATGACGTCGTCGCCCTCGACACGCGCCACATCGGTGTAGGCGGCACCGGCATCTTCCAGGGCCAGGCGCACGAATTCGCCGCGGCCCTGCAGGCCGGTCCAGTAATAGAGCTGATAGTGCATGCGCGACTCCGCGGTGGGGGGCACCGCAGCGTAGGAAAGGCGTGGCTAGGCGGGCGTGATCGAGGTGTCAGCAGCCTGTGACCCGGCGATGCTCTGCGGCTGCGTCAACAGCCAATCCAGCTTGCGCGCGCGTGGCTGCCGCTTGAGTGTGCACTCGGCGCGCGAGGCGCTGGCACGGTCCGGATATGGGTGGCTGGCCAGCAATTGCAGCGGCGGGTTGGCGCGTGTGTAACGCGCACCGGTGCCACGCAAATGCGCCTGAAAGCGCCGCTCCAGGTCATTGGTGATTCCGGCGTAATAGCTGCCATTGCGACACAGCAGCAGATAGAGATACCAGGGCTTGGGCGCATCCATCCGCGTAGTATCGCCCTTCGGTGAAGCATGCGCTGCGTTCGCGGCGGTGGCTGGCTGGTGGCGCCTGCGATCAACCCTGCGGTGCCGGAGTGAATAAGCACCCAAACATTGGTTATTTGACGCTTGCAGCGCGTGCAAACAGCATGCCGTAGCGCCACGCACGCTCGAGATGGCTTCGCCGTTGCCGGCCATCGCAGGGTGCTGGATCCGCCTGCCGCTTCGCCTCCCACACCGGTCACCGCCAGACAAAAGGACCTACATGCCCGTGCACCACCGGCTTCCTGCAAGGAGCGCCTCCGCACCGATGTTGTTTGGAAAGCCGCAGGTGCTGGCGTGGAGCCTGGCCCTGGCATGTGCACCGGCCTTGGCCGACGACGTAGGCGAAGCCGCTGCTGCGCCCGAGGGAGCAGCGCAGACCTTGGGTGCGGTGAAGGTGACCGCCACGCGCCGCGAAACCACCTTGCAGCAGGTGCCGGTGGCGGTTTCGGTCGTGCAGGGCCAGACCCTGGAGCGCGAGAATCGCAACAGCGTGGCCGATCTGCCGGCCCTGGTGCCCAGCCTGACGTTCCGCACCGGCGCCTCCAACAAGGACACCTCGCTGTTCCTGCGTGGCGTGGGCACCATCTCCACCTCGCCGGGCGTGGAGCCCAGCGTGGCCACGGTGATCGATGGCGTGGTGCTGGGCCGTCCCGGCCAGGCCACCCTGGATCTGCTGGATGTCGAACGCATCGAAGTCCTGCGTGGGCCGCAGGGCACCCTGTTCGGCAAGAACGCGTCGGCCGGCGTGCTCAATATCGTCAGCAAGCCGGCCCCGGACGTGGTTGGTGGCTACGTCGATTACGCGCACTTCGGTGGCGGCGGCGAGGACCGCGTCCGTGCCAGCGTCGGCGGCGCGCTGGTGCCGGACGTGCTGAAGGCGAAAGTTTCCGCGTTGTGGGCCGACTACGGCGGCAACGTGCGCAACGTAGCCGATGGACAGACCGTCAACGGCTACCGGCGTGCCGGTGCGCGGCTGCGGCTGGACCTGACTCCGACGCCGGACTTTAGCGCCACCTTGCTTGCCGACTACCTGCGCTCGCACGGCGATGCGCCCAGCGGCGTGGTGGTGGCCAGCACGCGCGCCGACTTCGCCGCCGCGCTCGCGCCGGTGCGAGCCAGTGCCGACAACCGGCAGATCAACAGCGATTACCGCACGTTCCTGGACGACACCAACAAGGGCGCCTCGCTGCAGCTGGACCAGCACATCGGCGAGGTGCTGCTGACCTCGATCAGCGCGTGGCGGCAATGGGACAACACCCAGTTCCAGGATGGCGACCGCACTGCCCAGCGCAGCGCTGCGTTTCCGTCTTCGCATGACCGTGGCGAGCTGGGCTACACGCAGTATTCGCAGGAGCTGCGTGTGCAGACCCCGCGCGACCGTGCGGTGGAAGCCGTGGCCGGCCTGTACTACCTGCATGCACGCAACGACGAAACCTATCGCCGCACCGTGACCACGCCAACCGCCAGCAACGTGGGCGTGGCCGATTACGCCACGCGGGCAGCCACCTATGCGGCGTTCGGCGAGGCGACCTGGCATTGGCGGCCGGACCTGCGCGCCTTGCTGGGCGCGCGTGTCACCCGCGATACGCTGGAGTACCGGCACCAGCGCGTGTCCAGCTCCGCCACCGCGGTCACCGGGATCCAGCCGGCGACCGCCAGCGCCGGCAGTACCACCGAAGATGGCGTGTCCGGGCGTGCCGGCCTGCAGTACGACATCGATGCGCGCACCACTGGGTATCTCACCTATTCGCGCGGCTACAAGGGCCCGGCCTACAACGTGTTCTTCAACATGCAGCCGCGCGATACGCCGGCGTTGAAGCCGGAAACCTCCAACGCCTGGGAGCTGGGCCTGAAGGCGCGTGCGCTGGACGACCGGCTCAGCACCAACGTGGCGCTGTTCCATACCGACTACGCCAACTACCAGGCCAATTTCTTCGACACCGTGGCGGGGCAGGTGGTGACGCGGCTGATCAACGCCGGGCCGGTCCGCACGCAGGGCCTGGAGCTGGATCTGGAGTATCGGCCCAGCGAGCGGCTGAGCCTGGCGTCGTCACTGGCCTACGCGCAGGCCCGCATCCAGCGTTTTGCGTGCCCGGCAGCGGCAGCGGCCAACTGCAACGTCGACGGCCGGCCGCTGCCGTTTTCGCCGGACTGGAAGGGCAACCTGCGCGCGGCGTACCGCGTGCCGCTGCGTGGCAGCCTGGCGCTGGAGTTGAACGGCGATGTGAGCTGGCAGGACAGCGTGCAGTACGACCTCAGCCAGACTCCCCAGACCGTCCAGGGGCCTTACGCGATCTGGAATGCCAGCATCGCGCTGGCCGACGACGCGCATGGCTGGCGGGTGGCGGTGCTGGGCCGCAATTTGGGCGACCGGGCGTATGCGCCGCTCCTGGCCAATGCCACCGGCAATGTCTACCGGCTGGTGCCGCGCGATGACCGGCGCTATGTCGGCCTGCAGCTGCACAAGGATTTCTGAGGATGCAGTGGATGGAGTGGCAAAACGTGTTCGATCACAGTACGTACCTGGCCTGCGGTGGGTGGCGATGAGCGCGCAGCGTCAGTTGTCGCTGGGGGCGTTCCTGATGGCCACTGGCCACCATGTGGCGGCGTGGCGTCACCCGCAGGCGAGCGCAGACACGCTGGATTTTGCGCAGTACCGCGAGATGGTGTGCATCGCCGAGGCGGCGAAGTTCGATGCGGTGTTCGTCGCCGACAGCCTGGCCGCAGCCGGCGGGCCGATCGCGCCGCGCATGGCACGTTCCAGCCTGTTCGAGCCGCTGACCCTGCTCAGCGCGCTGGCCGCGGTGAGCGAGCGTATCGGGCTGATCGCCACCATGACCACCAGCTACAACGAGCCATATCACGTGGCGCGCAAGTTCGCCTCGCTGGATCATCTGTCCGGCGGGCGCGCCGGCTGGAATCTGGTCACCTCCGATGCCGCCGACGAGGCGCTGAACTTCAACCGCGATGCGCATTACGTGCATGCCGAGCGCTATGCGCGGGCGCGCGAATTCCAGCAGGTGGTGGCCGGGCTGTGGGACAGCTGGGACGACGATGCCTTCATCGCCGACACGGCCGCTGGCCTGCATCACGACCCGGCGCGTGCGCACGTGCTCGACCACCGCGGCGCGCATTTCCAGGTGCGTGGGCCGCTCAATATCGCGCGCGCTCCGCAGGGGCATCCGGTGCTGGTGCAGGCCGGCTCGTCCGAGCCGGGGCGCGCACTGGCGGCAGAGACTGCCGAGGTGGTGTTCACCGCGCAATCGTCGCTGGCCAAGGCGCAGGCGTTCTATGCCGACATCAAGGGGCGGCTGGAACAGTTCGGCCGGCCGCGCGATGCGTTGAAGGTGCTGCCCGGCGTGTTCATCGTGGTGGGGCAGAGCCAGGCCGAAGCGCAGGAAAAATTCGAGCAATTCCAGCAGCTGGTCGAGCCGGAGGTAGGCATCGCGCTGCTGTCGCGCATGTTGGGCAACTTCGATCTGTCCGGCTATCCGCCCGATGGCCCGTTGCCGGAGTTGCCGCTGACCGAAACCGGGCAGCGCAGCCGCCAGCAGCTGTTCACCGAGCTGGCCGGGCAGGAGCAATTGAGCATTGCCCAGCTCGGGCGACGCATCGCCGGCGGGCGCGGGCATTACAGCGTGATCGGCACGCCCACGCAGATTGCCGATGAGCTGCAGGCCTGGTTCGAGCAGGACGCAGCCGACGGCTTCAATGTGCTGGTACCGCACCTGCCTGCAGGCCTGGCCGACGTGGCTGCGCACGTGGTACCGGAACTGCAGCGGCGCGGGCTGTTCCGGCGTGACTATGCAGGGCGCACGTTGCGCGATCATCTGGGGCTGCAACGCCCCGCCAATCGCTTCAGCGCACGCTGACTTACCGGACACTGTCATGAGCTATCTCGCACATCCCGATCGTTACGACCGTATCGCCTACCGCCGTGTCGGCCGTAGTGGCCTGGTGCTGCCCGCATTGTCGCTGGGCCTGTGGCACAACTTCGGCGACAGCACGCCGATCGATACCCAGCGTGCGTTGTTGCGCACGGCATTCGACCTGGGCATCACCCACTTCGACCTGGCCAACAACTACGGCCCGCCCTACGGCAGTGCGGAACGCAACTTCGGCCGCCTGCTGCGCGAGGATTTCAAGCCGTATCGCGACCAATTGATCATCTCCACCAAGGCCGGCTGGGATATGTGGCCGGGCCCGTACGGGCAGGGCGGCAGCTCGCGCAAATACCTGCTGTCCAGCCTGGACCAAAGCCTGCAGCGGTTGGGCGTGGACTACGTGGACATCTTCTATTCGCACCGCTTCGATGCGGATACGCCACTGGAAGAAACCGCAGGCGCCCTGGCCAGTACGGTGCAACAGGGCAAGGCGCTGTATGTGGGCGTGTCGTCGTACTCGTCGGCGCGCACGCGCGACATTGCAGCGTTGCTGCGCGAGTGGAAGGTGCCGCTGCTGATCCATCAACCGGCCTACAACCTGTTCAACCGTTGGCCGGAGCAGGACCTGCTGGACACCACCGCCGACCTCGGCGCTGGCGTGATCGCCTTTACGCCGCTGGCGCAGGGCCTGCTCACCGGCAAGTACCTGCAGGGCGTGCCGGCGGATGCGCGGGTCAACCGCCCGGGCGGTCAGTCGCTGCGCCCGGAGCACCTGTCCGACGACAACCTGCAGCGTGCGCGCGGCCTGGATGGCATTGCGCGCCAGCGCGGTCAGAGCCTTGCCCAGCTGGCGCTGGCCTGGGTGTTGCGCGATGCGCGCGTGAGCTCGGCGCTGCTGGGTGCCAGCCGCCCGGAGCAACTGGTGGAGAACGTGGCGGCGCTGCAGAACCTTCAGTTGAGCCCGGAAGAGTTGGCCGCGATCGACCGCTACGCGGTCGAGGGCGGTATCAACCTCTGGGAAAAACCGTCCACCGATTGGCAATGAGGAAGGTATCGATGCGCCATGCGGTTGCAGCAATGCGCAGGCACGCGATGGCAGGGCCGCTGGGCGATGCGGCAAGGCCGGCGGGAGCGGTCAGCGCTGCGGTTGGCGCCGGGCCGGCGCGCAGGGGCGCGGTGGCGCTTGCCAGGCGCATCGCCGCGCTGGCGTTGCTGAGCCTTGTGTGGATGCAGGTGGCTGTGGCGGCCGAACCTGCGCAATTGCGCATTGGCTACCAGAAGGCGGTCTCCAGCCTGGTGCTGGCCAGACAGCACCGGCTGCTGGAGCAGCGTTTCCCGCGCACCAGGATCACCTGGGTGGAATTTCCGGCCGGCCCGCAGCTGCTGGAAGCCTTGAACGTGGGCAGCATCGATCTGGGCGGTGCCGGCGATATCCCGCCGCTGTTCGCACAGGCGGCCGGCGCGGATCTGCTGTACGTGGGCTGGGTGCCGCCCACGCCGAAAGCCGAGACCATTCTGGTGCCGGCCAAGAGCACGCTGCGGCGTGTGGCCGACCTGAAGGGCAAGCGCGTGGCCTTCCAGAAAGGCTCCAGCGCGCACAACCTGCTGCTGCGGCTGTTGGCCAGATCCGGGCTGAGCATGCGCGACATCACGCCGCTGTACCTGTCGCCGGCCAACGCGCGTGCCGCATTCGCGGCCGGGCAGGTGGATGCGTGGGCGATCTGGGACCCGTGGTATTCGGCCCTGACCCTGGATGGCAGCGCACGCCTGCTCGCCAACGGCGAAGGGTTGGGGCTCACCGGCGGGTTTTTCCTGTCCTCGCGCCGCTATGCCACCGCATGGGGCCCGTTCGTACAGCAGGCGATGGGCACGCTCAACCAGGCCGATGGGTTGCTGGAGCGCGACCGCGCCGGCAGCATCAAGATACTGGCGCAGGTGAGTGGACTATCGCCGGCGGTGGTGGAGCGCACCCTGGCGCATCGCCCGCCGGCCAGCGTGCAGCCGCTGAGCGAGCAGGTGATCAAGGCGCAGCAGGCCACCGCCGATCTGTTCTTCGCACAGCGCCTGTTGCCCAAACGCGTGCTGGTGGCACCGGCGGTCTGGCGTGCGCCCGCCAGCGTGACCGCACAGGTTGCAGGAAAGTGATGCGCACACCGACCTCGATCCAGCGCTGCAGCCGGGCGGTGCGCGCATGAGCACGCCGCTGCGCCAGTGGAGCGGCCGGCTGGTGCCATGGCTGCTGCCGTTGGCGGTGGTGACGGCCTGGCAGATCGCCGCGTCCACCGGATGGCTGCCCGAGCGCATCCTGCCGGCGCCGGATGCGGTACTGCGCGCAGCGGCCACGCTGGTGCAAAGCGGGGAGCTGTGGCAGCACCTGGCCATCAGCAGCTGGCGCGCGGCGCTGGGGCTGGCCATCGGCGGCAGCATCGGGCTGGCGCTGGGCCTGCTGACCGGCGTGTCGCGGGTGGCCGAGCGGCTGCTCGACAGCAGCCTGCAGATGCTGCGCAACGTGCCGCATCTGGCGCTGATTCCGCTGGTGATCCTGTGGTTTGGCATCGACGAAGGCGCCAAGCTGTTCCTGGTGGCGCTGGGCACGTTCTTCCCGATCTATCTCAATACCTATCACGGCATCCGCAGCGTGGACCCGGCACTGATCGAGATGGCGCGCAACTACGGCCTGCGGGGGCCGCAGTTGTTCGTCGACGTGCTGTTGCCCGGCGCGCTGCCGTCGATTCTGGTCGGGCTGCGCTTCGCATTGGGGCTGATGTGGCTGACCTTGATCGTGGCCGAAACCATCTCGGCCAGCTCCGGCATCGGCTACCTGGCAATGAACGCACGCGAATTCCTGCAGACCGATATCGTGGTGGTGGCGATCGTGTTGTACGCGCTGCTCGGCAAGCTGGCCGACCTGGCTGCGCGCGCGCTGGAAGCCTGGTGGCTGGGCTGGCATCCAGCGCAGCAACAGCGCACCCAGGTGCAGCGATGACCACCAATCAGAGCGGCCTGCCGCTGCGCCTGCGCGGAATCGGCAAGCGCTATGGCCAAGCCGATGTGTTGCGCGGGATCGATCTGGACATCGCGCCTGGCGCCTGCCTGGCGGTGGTCGGACGCAGTGGCTGCGGCAAGAGCACCTTGCTGCGGGTGATTGCCGGACTTGAGGCGGCCGATACCGGCGCCGTCGACAGCGCTCATGCACCGCTGGCGGCGCAGCGCGATGCGATGCGGCTGATGTTCCAGGATGCACGGCTGCTGCCGTGGAAGCGCGTGATCGACAACGTGGCGCTCGGGCTTGGCCGCGCCGGGCGCGCACAGGCACAGGCCGCACTGGATGCGGTGGGGCTGGGCGCGCGCGCAGGCGACTGGCCGGCGGCGCTGTCGGGCGGCCAGCGGCAGCGCGTGGCACTGGCACGTGCGCTGGTGCATCGGCCGCGGCTGTTGCTGCTGGACGAGCCGCTGGGCGCACTGGATGCGCTCACCCGCATCGAGATGCAGCAGCTGATCGTGCAGCTGTGGCGTCAGCATGGTTTCACTCTGGTACTGGTCACCCATGACGTGGCCGAGGCCTGCGCGCTGGCCGATCGCATCGTGGTGATCGAGCACGGCCAGGTCGGCCTGGAGGTGGACGTGCCGATGGCGCACCCGCGTACGCCCGGCATGCCGGCGCTGGCGGCGACCCAGGCGCAGGTGCTGTCGCGCCTGCTGGGAGGCGGACCGGTGGAGGCACCGATGTCGGCCGCGGAGCAGGGCGCCACCCCGCCCGCCGCTCCGGCGCGGGCGGGGGTGCCGCTGCGGCGGATCGGCTAGCGCGCTCTGCCACTGGCAGGCCACAGCGCATTGCGTGCGCAGCGCCAACAGCGGCTGCCGGGCACAGGTCTGGCTGTCGGCGGCCAGCATCGTAGTGCAGCAGCACACCTTGAAACGCCGCCTGGAAACCGCATCTGCTCGGTATCGCCGGACTTGCCGGCCACCCGTTCAGAGGAATCCCCATGCGGATGGACAAACTCACCTCGCGGTTCCAGCAGGCACTGGCCGACGCACAGTCGCTGGCGGTGGGACGCGACCACAACATCATCGAACCGGTGCACGTGCTGGCCGCGCTGCTCGACCAGAGCGGCGGCAGCACGCGCCCCTTGCTGTCGCAGGCCGGCGTCAATGTGCCGCTGCTGCGCGAACGCCTCGGCGAGGCGCTGGATACGCTGCCCAAGGTGTCCGGCCAGGAAGGCAATCTGTCGATCGGCAACGATCTCAATCGCCTGCTCAACCAGACCGACAAGCTCGCCCAGCAGCATGGCGATGCCTTCATCGCCAGCGAGTGGTTCGTGCTGGCCGCCGCCGACGATGCCAGCCCGCTGGGCGTGGCGCTACGTGCGGCCGGCGGCGACAAGAAGAAGATCGAGGCGGCCATCGACAAGCTGCGTGGCGGCGAAACCGTGCAATCGGAAAATGCCGAGGAACAGCGCCAGGCGCTGGAGAAATACACCATCGATCTCACTGCGCGCGCCGAGAGCGGCAAGCTCGATCCGGTGATCGGCCGCGACGAGGAAATCCGCCGCACCATCCAGGTGTTGCAGCGGCGGACCAAGAACAACCCGGTGCTGATCGGCGAACCCGGCGTGGGCAAGACCGCCATTGTCGAAGGCCTGGCCCAGCGCATCATCAATGGCGAAGTGCCCGAAGGGCTGCGCGGCAAGCGCGTGCTGTCGCTGGACATGGGCGCGCTGATTGCCGGCGCCAAGTTCCGCGGCGAATTCGAAGAACGCCTGAAGGCGGTGCTCAGCGACCTGTCCAAGAATGAAGGCCAGATCATCCTGTTCATCGATGAGCTGCATACCATGGTCGGCGCGGGCAAGGCCGATGGTGCGATGGATGCCGGCAACATGCTCAAGCCGGCGCTGGCGCGTGGCGAGCTGCATTGCATCGGCGCCACCACGCTGGACGAATACCGCAAGTACATCGAAAAGGACGCGGCCTTGGAGCGGCGCTTCCAGAAGGTGTTCGTGGGCGAGCCGACGGTGGAGGACACCATCGCCATCCTGCGTGGGCTGAAGGAACGCTACGCGGTGCATCACGGCGTGGAGATCACCGACCCGGCGATCGTTGCCGCCGCCACCTTGTCCAACCGCTACATCACCGACCGCCAGCTGCCGGACAAGGCGATCGACCTGATGGACGAAGCCGCATCGCGCATCCGCATGGAGATCGACTCCAAGCCGGAGGAGCTCGACCGCCTGGAGCGCCGCCTGATCCAGCTCAAGATCCAGCGCGAGATGCTCAAGAAGGAAAAGGACGACGCCTCGCGGCAGCGCCTGGCCGACCTGGAAAACGACATCGACAAGCTCGAGCGCGAGTTCTCCGATCTCAACGAGGTGTGGAAGTCGGAGAAGGCCGCACTGCAGGGAACCACCAAGATCAAGGAACAGATCGAGCATGCCAAGCTGGAGCTGGAAGCGGCTCAGCGCCGCCAGGACTACGCCAAGATGAGCGAGATCCAGTACGGGGTGCTGCCGCAGCTGGAAAAGCAGATGCTATTGGCCAACGAAGTGGAGCACCACGACTTCAAGCTGGTGCAGGATCGCGTGACCGCCGAGGAAATCGCCGAGGTGGTGTCGCGCTGGACCGGTATTCCGGTCAACAAGATGCTCGAAGGCGAGCGCGACAAATTGCTGCGCATGGAAGAGGAACTGCATCACCGCGTGGTCGGCCAGAACGAGGCGATCAAGGTGGTGTCCGATGCAGTCCGTCGTTCGCGTGCCGGCTTGTCCGATCCCAACCGCCCGAGCGGCTCGTTCCTGTTCTTAGGTCCCACCGGCGTGGGCAAGACCGAGTTGTGCAAGGCGCTGGCGGACTTCCTGTTCGACAGTACCGAGGCGATGATCCGCATCGACATGAGCGAGTTCATGGAGAAGCATTCGGTGTCGCGCCTGATCGGTGCGCCTCCGGGCTATGTGGGCTACGAGGAGGGCGGCTATCTGACCGAGGCGGTGCGTCGTCGCCCGTATTCGCTGATCCTGCTGGACGAGGTGGAAAAGGCGCACGCCGATGTCTTCAACATCCTGTTGCAGGTGCTCGACGATGGCCGCCTGACCGATGGCCAGGGCCGCACCGTGGATTTCCGCAATACCGTGATCGTGATGACCTCCAACCTGGGTTCGCACCAGATCCAGGAGTTGTCCGGCGATGGCAGCGCCGAGGCCTATACGCAGATGAAGGCGGCGGTGATGGGCGTGGTGCAGGCGCATTTCCGCCCGGAGTTCATCAACCGGCTGGACGACATCGTGGTGTTCCATCCGCTGGACAAAACCCAGATCAAGTCGATCGCGCGCATCCAGCTGCAAGGCCTGGAAAAACGCCTGGCCGAACGCGGCCTCAAGCTGGACCTGGACGATGCCGCGCTGGAATTGCTCGGTAATGTCGGCTTCGACCCGGTGTATGGCGCGCGCCCGCTCAAGCGCGCGATCCAGTCGCAGGTGGAAAACCCGTTGGCCCAGCAGATCCTGTCCGGCCAGTACGCCGGCGGCGAGACCGTGCGGGTGCGCGCGCAGGGCGGGCATCTGGAGTTTGGCAAGGGCTGAGACGCGGCGCCGGTTGTGCGCCGTATCGCTGGCAGCGAAGCGAGCAACGGGCACTGCGCAGGCAGTGCCCGTTTGCATGAGGGGAATGGCGCATGCGGCGTATCGTCCGCGCTCACAACGCGGCGGCATAAGGTCATCACCGCTGGTTTGCAGACACGCGTGCAGGGCCGGCTATGGTCGGCACTCCTGTCCGAGCGAGCCGCGCCATGACCGATCCGCAGTGGAAGCCCGAAACCATCGCCGTGCACGGCGGCTATCAGCCCGACCCGACCACGCGGGCGGTGGCGGTGCCGATCTACCAGACCGTCGCCTACGCCTTCGACGATACCCAGCATGGCGCGGACCTGTTCGACCTCAAGGTGCAGGGCAATATCTACAGCCGCATCATGAATCCGACCAACGCCGTGCTGGAGCAGCGCGTGGCTGCGCTGGAGGGCGGCATCGGTGCGCTGGCGCTGGCCTCCGGGCAGGCCGCGGTGACCTATGCGATCCAGACCATTGCCGAGGCCGGCGACAACATCGTCTCCTCCAGTGCCTTGTATGGCGGCACCTACAATCTGTTCGCTCATACCTTGCCGCAGTTCGGCATCGGCACGCGCTTTGCCGATTATCGCGATCCGCAGGCGTTTGCCGGCTTGATCGATGAACGTACCAAGGCGGTGTTCGTGGAGTCGATCGGCAATCCGCGCGGCAACATCACCGATATCGAGGCCGTGGCCGCGGTGGCGCATGCGCATGGCGTGCCGCTGATCGTGGACAACACCGTGGCCACGCCGTCGCTGCTGCGGCCGATCGACTTCGGCGCCGACATCGTGGTGCATTCGCTGACCAAGTATCTGGGCGGCCATGGCAACAGCATCGGCGGGGCGATCGTGGACAGCGGGCGCTTCCCGTGGGCGGCGCACAAACAAAGGTTTCCACGCCTGAACGAGCCGGACGTGAGCTATCACGGCGTGGTCTACACCGAAGCGCTGGGCGAGGCGGCATACATCGGCCGTGCGCGCGTGGTGCCGCTGCGCAATACCGGCGCGGCGCTGTCGCCGTTCAACGCGTTCCTGATCCTGCAAGGCATCGAAACGCTGCCGTTGCGGATGGAGCGCATCAATGCCAACACGCTGGCGATTGCAACGTATCTGCAGCAGCACCCGCGGGTCGCCTGGGTCAATTACGCCGCGCTGCCGGATCATCCGGAGCATGCGTTGGCGCAGAAGTATCTGGGCGGGCATGGTTCGGGCGTGCTGACCTTCGGCCTGCCCGGCGCGCGCGCGGCCGGCGCGCGTTTTCTGGATGCGCTGCAGTTGCTTACGCGGTTGGTGAACATCGGCGATGCGAAGTCGCTGGCGACGCACCCGGCATCCACCACCCATCGCCAGCTGGGCCCGGCCGAACTGGAACATGCCGGGGTCAGCGAAGACACCGTGCGGCTGTCGATCGGCATCGAGCACATCGACGATCTGCTGGCCGATCTGGAGCAGGCGCTGCAGGGGGCGTGAAGTTTGATAGCCGTGACCTGAGCAGGAGTGCGCGAAGGGACGAGCTAGCCCCTCTCCCGTCGGGGCGAGGAGGCACAGCTGGCGCGCCATGGGCGCGCGTGCCTTGGAGCGCCCGCGCCGCAAGCGCGGGCCGGGGCGCGGAGCGGGGGTTGGGTGAGGGTACGGCGGGGGCGACGCCCACTTACATGTGCTAGGTCGAGCTCAGCGCTGCCATTTGGCTAAAACTTGCATGCACTGTCCCCAGCATGGCATGAGGCTTCGCTCCTTACCCTCATCCGCCCCTTCGGGGCACCCTCTCCCGGTGGGAGAAGGGCTCGGGCCCCGCGGTGCGTGGCGACGCGTTGCGCCTGGCCGGTCGCCGCGCACCGCAGAGGCGCCGCCGCCAATCCTGCTACCATGCGCGCCCCTGAGGTGACTGCCGGCTGGCCGGTGGTTTAAACGGGAATCCGGTGCGCGCATCGCCTTGGCGAGACGCAAGTCCGGAGCTGCCCCCGCAACGGTGGGCGAGACAAGGGTCCGCAGGTAATGCCACTGTGCTGTGCATGGGAAGGCGCGGATCCGGGAAGCGACCGCTTCCGCTCGCAAGCCCGGAGACCGGCCTGAAGGGATTGACCCGGCACGCGGTGGGCGTGGCCCTGTGCATCTGGTGCGCGCGCGCCGGACGCCTGGCCCGTTGCTGCCTGCCGACCCCCATTGCCCCCGCGCGGGTAGGCGCGGTTCCAGGAGCAGCAGTCGATGTCCGTTTCTTCCGTTTTGCCGCGTCGCGCCGTGCTGGCCGTGGGGTTGTCGCTGTGCGTGACCAACCTGGCCCAGGCCGAGGCCGCCATCGATCTCGACGAAGTGGTGGTGACTGCCTCCCGTACCGCGCAGACCCAGGACCAGACGCTGGCGCCGGTCACCGTGATCGACCGCGCGCAGATCGAGCGCCGCCAGGTCACCGCGTTGCAGGACCTGCTGCGTGGCGAGGCCGGTGTGTCGCTGGCCAATAACGGTGGCCCGGGCAAGGCGACCTCGCTGTTCCTGCGCGGCACCGAGTCGGATCATCTGGTGGTGCTGATCGACGGCGTGCGCATCGGCTCGGCCACGTCTGGTGGCGCGGCGCTGCAGGACTTGCCGATCGAGCAGATCGAGCGCATCGAAATCGTGCGTGGGCCATTTTCCAGCCTGTACGGCTCCGAGGCATTGGGCGGGGTGATCCAGATCTTTACCCGTCGCCCGCAGGGCAGCTTCGTGCCCACGCTCAGCGTGGCGGCCGGCAGCGACAATGCGCGCCGTTATGGCGCCGGTGTCGCCGGGCGCAGCCAGGGCGATCTGAGCGAGGCCGGCGGCTGGTATTCGGTCAACGCCGTGCATGACGAAACCGATGGCATCAATGCGTATCTGGATGCCCGCTCCAGTGCCTACGATCCGGACCGCGACGGCTATCGCAACGATTCGTTGAGCATGCAGGGCGGCTGGCGCTTCAACCGGCAATGGGATGCCGATGTGCATGCATTGCGCGCGCAGAGCCGCAACGAATACGACGGCTCGGCCTTCGGCGGCAACCTGGGCAAAGGCGTGCAGCAGGCCGTGGGCGGGCGCGTGCGCTATGCGCCCAGCGATGCGCTCAAATTCACCGCCAGCCTGGGGAGCAGTGCCGATCTGAGCGATAGCTATTACGACGGCGCGTACCTGTCCACCTACGACACGCGCCGCAAGCAGGGCTCGCTGCAGGCCGACATCAGCACCGCGCCTGGCCTGCTCACGGTCGGCTTCGACTGGCAGCGCGATGCCATCGCCAGCAGCGACACCTACGATGCCGACAGCCGGATCGACCGCGCGGCCTTTGCGCAGTGGCAGCAGAGCTTCGGCCAGCAATCGCTGCAGGCCAGCCTGCGGCGCAACGACAACAGCCAGTTCGGCGGCAAGACCACCGGCAGCCTGCTGTGGGGCTGGGATGTTGCCGAGCATCTGCGCCTGACCGCCAGCTATGGCACTGCGTTCAAGGCACCCACCTTCAACGAGCTGTACTACCCCGATTACGGCAATCCGCTGCTGGGGCCGGAGACCTCCAAAAGTGCCGAGCTGGGCCTGCGTGGCAGCTACGACTGGGGCGTGTGGACGCTCAATGCCTTCCAGACCCGCATCGACGATCTGATTGCCTACGATGCGGGGCTGGTGGATGCCACCCATCCGTTCGGGCAGCCGAACAACATCGACCAGGCGCGCATCCGCGGTGTGGAAGCCGGCTACGACACCGAGCTGGCCGGCTGGACCCTGCGCAGCGCGCTGACCTGGCTGCAGCCGCAGGCCGATGGGGATGTCAATCACGGCAACTGGCTGCCGCGCCGCGCACGGCAGAGCGGACGCATCGATGCCGACCGCAGCTTCGGCGCGTTCGGCGTGGGCGCGAGCCTGTTCGGGTCGGGCAAGCGCTACGACGACCTGGCCAATACCGAGCAACTGGCCGGCTACGGCTTGCTGGATCTGCGCGTGAGCTATGCGGTGAACGCAGACTGGAAGGTACAGTTCACCGCCAACAATGTGTTCGACCGCCAGTACGAAACCGCACGCTGGTACGCACAACCGGGACGCAACTACCTGCTGACCTTCCGCTATCAGCCGACCCGGTGAAGCGCGGCTGACACTGCGCGCATCACCGACGTAGACGGGGTCCCGCAATCTTGAGGAGCACCGATGACACCACTCTCCCGCAGCGTCCAGCGCAACCTGCTCATCGCCCTGATGCTGGCGATGACGGCCACCCGCTTTCATCATGTCGGCGATTGGCTGCATCTGCCGGATGCCTCGATGGCGGTGTTCTTTGTCGGCGGTTTGACGCTGCGCCGGTACGCTTTTTTTGCGCTGTTGCTCGGGCTATCGGTGTCGATCGATTGGGCGGCGGTGTCGCTGGCCGGTGTCGGCGACTTCTGCATCACTGCCGCCTACGCCGCGCTGCCGCTGGCCTACGGCGTGCTGTGGTATGCGGGCCGCGCGTATCAGGCGCAGCTTCGCCCCCGGGCAGGGTCGCTGTGCCTTGCCTGGGGGCTCGGAGTGGCGGCCGCGGCGGTGTCGTTCCTGATCTCCAATGGCGCGTTCTACTGGTTGGGCGGACGCTATGCCGATCCGCACTGGGCGCAGTACCTGCAGCGCGCAGCGCAGTGGGGCCCGTTGTTCGTGCGTACCACCGCTCTGTATCTGGCGGTGGCGCTTGTCGGGGCATGGCGCCCGCTGCGCTGGCGCGCGGTGCGCAGTGCCGCCGATCCGGCCACGCCGCTGGAGCTGTCATGACGGTTCCAGCGCAGGCGATGGCACCGGCCGCCATGACGTTGCGCAGCGACCACGCGCGCTCGATCTCCTGGTCGGCTACATGGGCATCGTCTTCGCCCCGATCGCACCATGGCGCAGCCTTGCCGCACGTCCACTGATGGGAGAACGCGCATGACGATCCCCGAGCATGACGACGCACAGTATCGCGAACGCGCGCAACGCAAGAAGGAACTGGTGGACCGGCGCATCGCGCGCGCCGTGATCGACCGCGGCGTCTTGCTGGTCAATACCGGCAACGGCAAGGGCAAGAGTTCGTCCGGCTTCGGCATGCTGGCGCGCTCGCTCGGGCATGGCCTGTACTGCGGCGTGGTGCAGTTCATCAAGGGCACGTTCTCCACTGGCGAAGAGGCATTCTTTCGCCGTTTTCCCGACCTGCTCGACTACCACGTGATGGGCGAAGGCTTCACCTGGGAAACCCAGGACCGCAACGTGGACATCGCCGCCGCGCAGGCGGCCTGGCAGCTGGCGCGCGACATGCTGGCCGATGCACGCTACGACTTCGTGCTGCTGGACGAACTCAATATCGCCCTGGTGAAGGACTACGTTGCATTGGACGAGGTGCTGGCCGCGGTGGCCGCGCGTCCGCCCGGCCAGCACGTGGTGATCACCGGACGCGGAGCGCCCGCCGGCCTGATCGAGGTGGCAGACACGGTCACCGAGATGCGGCTGGTCAAACATGCCTTCAACGCCGGCATCAAGGCGCAGCTCGGCATCGAGCTGTAGGCATGCGCGCGCGCGTGTTGCCTGGCGCTGGGCTGACGTGTGGCATGCGGTTGGGCCGCGCCCGATGCTGCTGCTGACGGCCACCGCAGCAGTGCTGCTGGATCTGCTGCTGGGCGAGCCGCGGCGTGCGCATCCGCTGGGGCTGTTCGGCCGCTGGGCGCAGCGCATCGAGCAACGCCTGCACCGTGGCCACCGCAGCGCCGGCGTGCTGGCGTGGTGTGTGACGGTGCTGCCGTGGACGCTGGTGGCCGCAGGGCTGCAGGCGCTGTTGTGGTGGTCGGCCTGGGCAGCGGCCGGATTTGCCGCCGTGGTGCTGTATCTGGCGCTGGGACTGCGCAGCCTGGGCGAACACGCGCAAGCGGTGATCGCTGCGTTGCAGGCCGCCGACCTGCCGGCAGCCCGCGCAGCAGTGGGCCGCATCGTCAGCCGCGATACCGCCGCGCTGGATGCCGCGCAGGTGGCCGCGGCCGCCACCGAATCGGTGCTGGAGAACGGCAGTGATGCCGTATTCGCCGCGTTGTTCTGGGGAGTGCTGCTGGGTGCGCCGGGCGCGGTGCTGTACCGGCTGTCCAATACGCTGGATGCGATGTGGGGCTATCGCACGCCGCGCTACGCCAGCTTCGGCTGGGCAGCGGCACGGATCGACGATGTGCTCAACTGGTTGCCGGCACGCCTGACCGCAGTGACCTACGCCGCGCTCGGCGCAACGCACGCGGGCCTGCGCTGCGCCTGGCGCCAGGGCCGCGGCTGGAAAAGCCCGAATGCCGGGCCGGTGATGGCCGCCGGTGCCGGCGCGCTGCGCGTGCGCCTGGGTGGCCCGGCGCCGTATCACGGCCAGTGGCAGCCACGTCCCTTCTTGGGCGAGGGCGCTCCGGCCAGTGCCGACAGCGTGCGCCGCGCGCTGCTGCTGGTGCGCGCAGGCGTGCTGCTCTGGTTGCTGCTCGGCGCCTTGTCGATGGCAATGGTGATGCAATGATCGCAGCCAGTGCCGACCGCCGCGCCATGTCTTTCCCTTTGGCGCACCGCATGCTTGAACACGGAGGCCGGTTGCGCCGCGCCGCGCAAACCTACGCGATTGCGCTGGCGCACTGGCTGGACCTGTCCACCGGCGTGAGCCCGTTTGCCTGGCCGGTGCCGGCGATTCCGGAGCCGGTGTGGCAGCGCCTGCCCGAAGACGACGACGGCCTGGCCACAACCGCAGCGGCGTACTACGGCGCGCCGCAGGTGCTGCCGGTGCCCGGCTCGCAGGCGGCGATCCAGGCGCTGCCGCTGTTGCGTGGTCGCGGCCGTGTGGGCGTGCTCGCGCCTGGCTATGCCGAACATGCGCATGCCTGGCGGCGCGCCGGCCACACCGTGGTGCCGCTGCCGGCAGCGCCGTTGCTGCAGGCGGCGGATACCTTCGATGTGGTGGTGCTGATCCATCCCAATAATCCCTGCGTGGACAGCTTCGATCGCGAAGTCCTGTTGCAGCTGCATGCGCGGATGGCGGCGCGCGGTGGCTGGCTGGTGATCGACGAAGCCTTCATGGATGCGACCCCGTATGCGAGCGTGTGCGCGCAGACGCAGCAACCGGGCCTGGTGGTGCTGCGCTCCGTCGGCAAGTTCTTCGGCATGGCCGGCGCGCGGGCCGGCTTCGTGTGCGCGCATGCGCCGCTGCTGGATGCCTTGCGCGAACAGTTGGGGCCCTGGTCCGTGAGCGGGCCCACCCGCTGGGCCGTGCAGCAGGCCCTGGCCGATACCGGCTGGCACGTGCAGGCGCGCGCGCAACTGCATGCCGCATCGCAGCGGCTGGCGCAGTTGCTGCGTCGCCACGGCATCGTGCCGTCGGCCGGCACCGCGTTTTTTCAGTGGTGCGAACGCGCCGATGCGCAGGCCCTGCACGTGGCGCTGGCAAGGCGCGGCATTCTGACCCGGCTGTTCGATACCCCGGCCAGCCTGCGCTTCGGGCTGCCGCCCGATGCGGCCGGCGAGGCGCGCCTGGACGCGGCACTGCGCGAGCTGCTGGGATGAGCGCGCGTGTGCTGATGGTGCAGGGCTGCACCTCCGACGCCGGCAAGAGCACGCTGGTGGCCGCGCTGTGCCGCTGGCTGCACCGCCAGGGCGTGGCGGTGGCGCCGTTCAAGCCGCAGAACATGGCACTCAATTGCGCGGTCACCGTCGATGGCGGCGAGATCGGCCGTGCGCAGGCCGTGCAGGCACAGGCCTGCGGGCTGGAGCCGCACACCGACTTCAACCCGGTGCTGCTCAAGCCCAACAGCGACACCGGTGCGCAGGTGATCGTGCACGGGCGGGCGGTGGCCACGCTGGATGCGGTGGGCTATCACGCCTACAAGTCCACCGCGCTCAGCGCCGTGCTGGCCTCGCATGCCCGCCTGGCCGCGCGCTTCGAAGTGGTGTTGGTGGAAGGTGCCGGCAGCCCGGCCGAGATCAACCTGCGCGCCAACGACATCGCCAACATGGGCTATGCTGAAGCGGTGGATTGCCCGGTACTCCTGATCGCCGACATCGACCGCGGCGGTGTGTTCGCGCACCTGGTCGGCACCCTGGCATTGTTGTCGAACAGCGAGCGCGCGCGCGTGGCGGGGTTTGTCATCAATCGTTTTCGTGGCGACCTGGCGCTGTTGCAGCCCGGTCTGGACTGGCTGGAACGCGAAACCGGCAAGCCCGTGCTGGGCGTGTTGCCGTACCTGCATGGGTTGCAGCTGGAGGCCGAAGACGCGCTGCCGCGGCATGTCGTGCACAGGCCGCATGCGCAGTTGCGCGTGGTGGTGCCGGTATTGCCGCGCATCAGCAACCACACCGATCTCGACGCATTGCTGGCGCATCCGCAGGTCGACCTGCAGTTGATCGGCCCGGGCCAGCTGCCGCCGCCCTGCGATCTGATCGTGCTGCCGGGCAGCAAGTCCACCCGCCACGATCTGCAGTGGTTGCGCGCGCACGGCTGGGAGAGCGCCATTGCGCGCCACCTGCGCTACGGCGGCAAAGTGCTCGGCATCTGTGGCGGCCTGCAGATGCTGGGCGAGCAGATCCACGACCCCGACGGCATCGAAGGCCCGCCCGGCAGCAGTGCAGGCCTGGGCTGGCTGGCGCTGGACACGCAGCTGCATCCGCACAAGCAGCTGCGTCGCGTGCAGGGGCGCTTGCTGCTGGGCGATGCGCGTGCGCACGGCTACGAGATCCATTGCGGCATCAGCACCGGCGCGGCACTGGCGCGTCCGCTGCTGTGGCTGGACGATGGCCGCAACGATGGCGCCATGTCCGAGGACGGGCAGGTGCTGGGCACGTATCTGCACGGCATCTTCGACCACCCGCAGGCACTGCACGCATTGCTCGCATGGGCCGGCCTGGCGCAGGCGCTGCCAGTGGATCTTGCCGCGCTGCGCGAGGCCACGCTCGAGCGCCTGGCCGATGCGGTGCAGACCCATCTGGATACCGCCGCCCTGGCGCGGCTGACCTGCAAGGACCCGTCATGCGGCAGTTGATCCTGGGAGGCGCGCGCTCCGGCAAGAGCGCGCTGGCCGAACGCCTCGCTGCCAGCGCTTTAGCCGCCGGCACGGCGGCCGAGGTGGCCTATGTCGCCACCGCGCAGGCCTTCGATGCGGAAATGCAGCAGCGCATCGCGCATCACCGCAGCCGGCGCCCGCCGCAGTGGCAGTGCGTGGAAGAACCCGTTGCCCTGGCGGCCACCCTGCAGGCATGGGCGGCACCGCAGCGCTGCGTGCTGGTGGATTGCCTGACCCTGTGGCTGAGCAACCTGCTGGGTCACCCGGATGCGGATGCCTTCGCGCGCGAGCGCGCGGCACTGCTGGCCACACTGCCGCAGTTGCCGGGGCAGATCGTGCTGGTCAGCAACGAGGTAGGGCAGGGCATCGTGCCGCTGGGCGAACTCGTGCGGCGTTTTGTCGACGAGGCCGGCTGGCTGCACCAGGCATTGGCGCTACAGTGCGAGCGGGTGGTGTTCGTGGTGGCGGGCTTGCCGATGGTGTTGAAGGGGGAGGGATGATGAGCAGCGACTGGATCTTTGCCGCATGCGCGGTGCCGGACGCACGCGTGCGTGCAGCGGCGCTGGCACGACAGGAACAACTGACCAAGCCGCACGGTGCGCTGGGCCGGCTCGAGCAGCTGGCGGTGCAGTTGGCCGCCTGGCAGCGCAACGAGCAGCCGGAGGTGCAGCGGATCTGGATCGCGGTGTATGCGGCCGACCACGGCGTTGCGGCCGAGGGCGTGTCTGCGTTTCCGCAGGCGGTCACTGGCGAGATGGTGCGCAACTTCGCCCGTGGCGGTGCGGCGATTTCGGTGCTGGCGCGCGAACTGGGAGCGCAGCTGGAGGTGGTGAACCTGGGCGTGGTCAACGACCCGGGCGAGCTGCCGCGTGTGCGCCGCGCCTGGATCGCGCCTTCCAGCGCCAATATCTGCGAGCAACCGGCGATGACGCCCGGCCAGCTGCGCGACGCGCTCGCCGCGGGTGCACAGAGCATTGCGCAGGCAAAGAGTTGCGATACGCAGTTGTTCGTGGGCGGCGAGATGGGCATCGGCAACACCACCGCGGCCGCCGCGCTGGGCTGCGCGCTGTTATCGCAGTTTCCGCAGGCGATGGCCGGCGCCGGTTCCGGGCTGGATGCCGAAGGCATCGCACACAAGGCCACCGTGATCACCCGCGCGCTGGCGCTGCACGCCGATGCCGCCACCGCGCTGGAGCGCCTGCGCCGGCTCGGCGGTTTCGAGATTGCCGCACTGGTGGGCGCCTACATCGCTGCCGCGCAGGCGGGCATCCCGGTGCTGGTGGATGGCTTCATCGCCACCGCCGCGGCGCTGGTGGCCACCCATCTCAACCCCGGCGTGCGGCAATGGCTGCTGTTCGGGCACCGCTCGCAGGAGCGTGGCCACACCGCCTTGCTGCGTGCCCTGGATGCCGAACCGCTGCTGCAGCTGGACCTGCGCCTGGGCGAAGCCAGCGGCGCGGCGGTGGCGATTCCGCTGCTGCGCAGCGCCTGCGCCCTGCACAACGGCATGGCCACCTTTGCCGAAGCAGGGGTCTCCGACGCATGAGCGCGCAGATCACCTTGCTGCGACACGGAGATACCGGCCAGCGCAGCTATCGCGGCCAGCTCGACGACCCGCTTACCGAGCTGGGATGGCAGCAATTGCGCGCAGCCACCGCCGATGGCGTGTGGGAGGTGGTGGTGGCCTCCACGTTGCAGCGCTGCGCAGCGTTTGCCGCTGAACTCGCCAGCACGCGCGGCTTGCCGCTGCAGCTGGAGCCGCGGCTGCGCGAATACCACTTCGGCCGATGGCAAGGCGTGCCGGTGGCCGATATCGATCGGGACGAAGGGCAGGCGCTGGGCCGCTTCTGGGCCGACCCGCTGCGCTACCCGCTGCCGCAGGCCGAGCCGTTCCCCGATTTTTGCGCGCGCCTGTCGGCCGCGCTCGATGCCATCGTCGCCCGCTACCCGGCACAGCGCGTGCTGGTGGTCACCCACGGCGGCGCCATCCGCGCCTTGCAGTGCCTGGTCGCCGGGAGTGGTTTCGGCCGGATGACCGAACTGGCGGTGCCGCATGCGTCGCTGCATCCGCTGGCCTGGCCGCCGACCGACGTGGCTGGCGCATCGAGATCGCCGGGCTCATCCACGGCATTGCCACCGGCGCACGCCACCGAATGATCGACGGGTTGCTGGCGGTGATCGGGTTCCTGACCCGCATCCCGGTGCCCGCCCGGGCGTTCACACGCGCAGGCGCGCAGGCGCGCTCGCTGTGCTGGTACCCGCTGGTGGGCGTGGTGCTCGGTGGAGTGGTGTGCGGGTTGGCCTGGTGCCTGCGCGAGGTTGCGCCGTTGCTGGGCGCAGCGCTGCTGTTGAGCGCCTGGGTGTGGCTGACCGGCGCGTTGCATCTGGATGGCCTGGCCGACACGACCGATGCCTGGGTCGGCGGCATGGGCGAGCGCGCACGCACGCTGGCGATCATGAGGGACCCCACCAGCGGCCCGATGGCAGTCACCGCAGTGGTGCTGGTGTTGCTGCTCAAATGCGCTGCCTTGGCCAGCCTGCTGGCGCAGGCGCCGACCACGCTATGGCTGGCGCCGCTACTGGCGCGCAGCGCGCTGGTTGCCGCGTTCCTGAGTACGCCGTATGTACGCGCCGGTGGGCTGGGCAGTGCGCTGCTGGGCGCATCACGTGCGGGCCTGTGGCTGGCGCTGATCGCCGGTACCGCAGTGTGCATCGCTGCCGGGCTGCCCACCGCGGCGTTGTGCGTCGGCGTCGCCGCACTGGTGTTCGCACGCTGGCGCCGCGCCTGCCTGCAGCGTCTGGGCGGCATGACCGGGGATACCTGCGGTGCACTGGTGGAACTGACGGAAACCGCAGTGCTGGTGGCGCTGGCGCTCTGGTCGGGTTGAACAGGCGCTTTTGCCGCGTTGACGCAATCGCCATCCGGATGTGATCGCCCTGCCCACGTATCGGTCTGCGCTTGCGCAGGGGCCGTGTGGGCCGCAACCATCGGCAGGAGCGCGCGTGCGTCGCTTGCGCCGGTCCCCCGGCAGACGTGCAGCTGCGGCCATGCATGCGCAAGATCAGGATCGCCTAACGCCGACGCACCCGGCGATGCTGCAGTCGTCGCCAGGGAGCCATCGTCATGCAAGCAGCAGACTCAGCCGGCCGCGATCGGCAGCGCGGTGTGGCGCATCTGCAGGCGGTCGTGCGCAGTGGCGCAGCACTGCCGATCTGGCCGAACTGGCCGCCAGCGCGCATCAGTCGCCGTCTCACTTTCAGCGTGTCTATCGCGCACTCACCGGCGAGCCGGTGGGGCAGGCGGTTGCGCGGTTGCCGGGCTGGAAGACGCACTGGATCAGGTGCTGGCCGCCTGGCTGCCCGACAGCGGCTATGTATTGCGCGCCGCGCCCGTGCATTACCTGTTCCTGGACGACCCGGACCAGACACCCGCCGCGATCCTGCGCGCCGACATCCGGGTGCCGGTGGCCACACGCGACGGCCACGGCCACGGCTGAAACAGGATCTGCAGAGCGGAATCGCCGCTGCGTGCGGCCGACTCGCTCAGCCATCGACTGGCAGAAACGCCATCTGCGGCGGCGGATGCATCAGGAACTGCTGGTGCGAGATATTCCACGCATACGCGCCGGCCAGCGGGAAGGCCAGGCAGTCGCCTGGCGCCAGCGCTGCGATAGGTTGGTTGCGCGCCAGCACGTCCTTGGGCGTGCACAGCTGGCCGACCAGGGTGACCGGCGTGTCGCTGATCACCGGGGCGCGGGCGCCGCGCAGCACGCGGAAGGGGTGGTCGTGGGCCTGCGCAGCCGGAGTGCGGAAATGGTGGGTGCCGCCACGGGCGATCGCGAACCACTGGCCGTGGCTGCGCTTGAGGTCCAGCACCTCCATCAGGTACCAGCCGCAGCTGGCGCTGACGTAGCGCCCCGGTTCCAGCCGCAGGCGCAGCGCACTGCCGTGCTCGCGCAGCAGCGCCGGCAACCCGGCGCAGAAGCCGGCCCAATCGAACGAGGCCTCCGGCGCCAGATAGTCCACGCCGAACCCGCCGCCGGCATTCACCTGCAACGGCCCAAGCGCGTAGGTCTGTCGCCAGTGCTGCACGGTGCGCAGATAGGCGCCGATCAACTGCAGCTGCGCACCGGCATCGCGCTGGTGCGACATCAGATGGAAATGGAAGCCGCGCAGCCGCAGCGACGGGCTGGCGCGCAACAGGCGCATGGCTGCGTCCAGATCCTGCGGGTCCAGCCCGAATGGCGAGGGCTGCCCGCCCATCATCAGGCGCGTGCTCTGCGCGCCGGGCACGGCGATATTCATGCGCAGGAACACCGGCACGCTGCGGCCGGCCTGCGCCGCGATGGCGGCCAGGCGCTGCAGTTCGCCGACGCTTTCCACATGCACGCTGCAGTCGGGCAGGGCCGCGGCCTGGGCCAGTTCGCTGTCCAGTTTGCCCGGCCCGCCGAACAGCAATGCCGCCTGCGGTTGCTGCGTGTGCAACCAGGCCAGTTCGCCGCCGGAGGCGGCTTCGAAGCCATCCACATGCGCTGCGAGCGTGCGCAGGATGGGCGCCTCCGCATTGGCCTTGGCCGCGTAGAACAGTTCGCACTGCGCTGGAAGTCGCGCGCGCATCCAGGCCGCATGCGCATCCAGTGCGGCCAGGTCGTAGACGTAGGCGCACAGCGGGCCATCGCTTTGGTCACGGATACCCGGCAATGCCAGCATCACTGCGTCCATATCGATGCGCAGGCTCATGCCGCCACCCGCCGTGCCGCTGCGATGCGTGGAATCGGATTGGGCAGCGCGGTGTAATCGGATTGGCGATCGGCGCGTTGCCACAGCCGTGTGCCCAGGTTGTTCTTGCCCGGCAGCGGCGCGCCATCGATCAGCCCCTGCAACGCCGGCTGCGCACCATGACGCTGCTGCCAGCGCAGCGCCATCTCGCCCACGCAGTGCCACAGGCGCGCCTCCAGCACCGCATCGCCTTCGCTCAGGTGGAAGATCGCTTCGGCCAGATTGTTGACCAGCGCGCAATACGCCACCCGGTTCCAGCCCTGCTCCGGCGTGTAGTACAGCGATTGCCGTGCGCGTTCGCCCACGCCGTGCAGGCGCGCTTCCGGCCAGTGGTGGGCGAGCAGTTTGGTGCCTTCCAGGTCGCGGATCCATACCCGCGTCGGCCAGCCATCGGCAAACCCGATCACGGTGTTCTGCAGGTGCGGTTCCAGCGCGATGCCGTGCTGGAACAAGGCACTCCACACCCCGTCCAGCAGCAAGCCGGCATAGGCGCGGAACCACGGCAGCGTGGCGGTGTGGCGATCCATCTGCGCACCGCCCAGTGCCTGCAGCCTGGACGCACACACGCTGTTGCCCTGCGCATCGCAGGTGAACAGGGCGGCCGCGACCTGCGGCTGCCAGCGCGCGCGCTGCGCGGCGGGAATGGTCTTGCGATACAGGATGCCGAAACTCTCGGACAGTGCGCGTGCCGCCAGCGGGTTGGCGCCATCCACCTGCGCCACCTCCAGCGAGGTGGCCGCGGGCTCCAGCATCACATCGAAGCCCGGCACCTGTACTGCCAGCGTACGCCAGCTCGGCGCCAGCAGCTCGGTCAGGGCGACTGCACTTTCCAGCTCGTACCAGGCGTTCTTGCGCACGCAGTTGGTCAGCCGCACATGCACCGAGCATTTGAGGAAATAGTCCAGCTGCGGGTGATACAGCGTGCGCACCGAGGAGGTGGGGCGCAGTGCCTCGCCCAGCATGCCGACAGGCTCGATCAGCCCGCGTGCCTGCAAGGTGCGCAGCAGCGGGTCGTCGAGCAGGCGCTGCGCTTCCCACGGATGACAGGGATACAGCGCGTGGCTGCCGGACAGTTGCCGCAGGCTGGCACGCACATCGCGGCCCTGCATGCGCAGCAGCCGTGGGTCGATGCGGAACCAGAACAGCTGGAACGCGGCGCGTGCTTCCGGCGCGCAGGCCAGCACCTGCGCCAGATCGACGCCTTCGCGGCTCTTGGGCGTGGGATGCAAGGCATGCCCCCACAGCATCGATTGTTCGGCGTCGATCATCGCTTCGCCGGTCGCGGTGGTGCCCTGTGCCTGGCGCAGCAGTGCGGCACTGATCGCCACGCTGTTGGCGCTTTGCGCGAGCAGCTCCGGGTTGACCGCCTGCGTGCTGCCCAGCGCCTGCAGCAGGCAGCGCGCCAAGGCAGGCGCGTCCAGGCTCTGCCACGGCTGTCCAACGGCCTTGAGGAAGGGCGTGGACGCGAAGCGGCAGCGCCCCAAGCGGTCGGCATAGGCGATGCGTACGCATAGCGTGCCGGTATCGCCCAGCGCGATCCGCAGCCAGCGCTGTTCGGCCACGCGCGAGCCGGGGCGATCCAGCCCGCGGTAATCGAAGTCCACTGCGCGCTGCGGAACCGCGAACTCGCGCAGGTAGCAGTTCAACCAGCAACTGCAGGCCTGCGCGTCGGCCATGCTGGCGTACCAGGGGTCATGCATCGTGTGCGGCGACATCGGCGGATCTCCTCGAAGGGAAGCGCACCAGAACGGTGAGCGCAGCGGCCGCCGCAGCCAGCGCGGCAGCCAGGAAGGGAGTGGCAGGGCCGGCCGCCTGGGCCAGCGCACCGGCAGCGGCACCGGCGAACACGCCGGCCCATTTGCCGCAGGCATCGAAGCGGCCGAACAGGCGCCCGGCGCCATGCCCGCTGGCGACCAGCGCCAGGCTGCGGTTGAGCCCACGCAGGCCGAACAACATGCCGAAACCGAACAGCAGCCTCGCCGCTGCCAATGCGATGGCGTCGTGCAGCAGCGCCTGCCACAGGCAGGCCAGCGCGAACAGCATCAGGCCGGGCACCAGCCAGGCCTCGCCATCGCCCCGCCGCCACCACGGCAGCACCACCAGATAGACCAGGTGCGGCAGGCTGTAGAGCAGGCCGGCCAGCGCGTCGTGGCCGGCGCCGCGCGCCAGCGCATACGGGATGAAGTAGGGAAACGTCACCACCATTGCGAAGCAGAACAGGAACTGCGCGAGCAGCAGCGCAGGCCAAAGCGATGGCGTCGCCGGCGCTGCATGCGGCGGCTGCGTGCTGCCAGGAGCCGTGGCAGCGGCAATCCGCCGCCCCTGTGGCTGATCGGCCGGCAGCCGCCAGGTCAGCGCGAATGCGACCAGTGGCAACAGCGCGAGCGCGCGATACAGCGCTTGCGCCGGGCCCAGCGCAAGCGCAAGCCCGAGCAACGCGGGGGCGCTGACCATCGCCAGCCGCGCCGAGTACTGCGTCCAGTCCAACGCCCGTGCCAATGGGCCGGCTTGCGGCTGGCTGGCGAGGTAGGCATTGGCCGCCGCCAGCGAACCGCCGCAGGCGCCTTGCACGACCAGGCCGATCACCAGCCAGCTCAGCGTGGGCGCGAAGCCGGCGATCGCAAAGCCCAGCGCCAGCCCCAGTTGCGCGCGCAGCAACGACCGCTTGCGCCCGTAGCGATCGGCCAGCCGCCCCCAGCTGCTGGCAGTGAGTGCGGTGCACAGCGTCGGCAGCACATACAGTACGCCGCTCCAGCCCACTGCGGCGCCCGGTGCCAGGTCGGCCAGCACCTGCGGCAGGAACAGCGGCATGCCCAGCGCGGTGAAGGCCGCCAGGTAGTGCGCCGCCAGCACCGGGCCCAGGACGCGCCTCATCGCCGCCCTCCGGCCTGCAGACGCTGCGATGGTTGCGCGGCGCCGAAGGGATTGGGCGCACTGTCGCCGTAGAACTTGTTGATGTCGGCCGCGCCGGTGAGCTGCTTGCTGAGCAGGCTGCCGGCGCTGAGCAGGTATTTCACTGGAAGGCGCGGCGCGGCCAGCAGGCGATACGCAGGCGCGGTGTCGATGCCCTCGGCGTCCAGCTGCGCCAGGGCCTGCAGCAGCTGCTGCTGCAGCTGCGCAAGCAATGCCGCGCGCAAGCCGGGCTGCCATTCGGCCAGGCCCTCCAGCACCGCCTGCAGATCCAGCTGCAGCACGATGGTGCAGACCATCTGCGCCAGCGCCTGTGGGTCGTCCACGGTGATGCGCACGTCGTGCAGCGGCCCCAGCGTGGCGATCTCCGGCAGCTGCGCGCGCAATTGCGGCATGGCGACGCGCGCAGCGTCGTTGTCCTTCATCAATAGTCGGGTGGGCCGGCCGGGCGCATACACCAGCACGCTGTTCTGTTGATTGGCCTCCAGCGCAACGCCGTAGCGCAGCCACAGCCGCAGGTGCACGGCAAGCAGCAGCTCGATGTAGTCGCGCCACCAGGCGTGCACGTCGCCTTGCACGAACCGCTCGGCCAGATGGACTGCCATCGGCCGGCCATCGGGAAGCAGCGCACATAGCGCTGCAACCGGCACCAGCGTGCTGTCTTCCAGTGGCGGATAACGCCGCAGCAGATAGGCCAGATGCCGGGCCTGGCCGACATGCCCGCCGTGCGATTCGTCCACGAAGACGCATCGCCCGCGCAGCGCCGCATCGCGCGCATCGATCAGCCGCAAGGCGCGTTCCAGCCAGTGCCCGTCGTACAGCGTGGAGGGCTTGATCAGACGCAGATTCAACGCGCCCAGCGTACGCATCGGGATCGGCAGTTTGAGATGCAGCTGTGGGTGTTGCAGCGGCACCAGCGTGCGTACCGACAAGCCGGGGCGCACCAGCAGCCAGGGCTGCGGTGCACGCACCGCGCCGGGGGGCAGGTCGAAGCCGGGTTGCTCCAGCCGCTCCCATACCAGCGGATGCACCGGCCATAGCCCGTGCGTGGCCGCAAGCGCGGGCGACAGCCCCACGTCGCTGAATGCCGGCCACAGCTCGGCCGGCGGTGGGCTGGTGCAGCTGAGCTGCGCCTGCGGCAGCGCCAGCCACTGCAGGGCAAAGGTTGGGGCAAACTCGGGTGCGTAATCGCGCAGTGCGGACAGCTCCAGACCGGCCTTGGCACGTGCGGTGGGGTAGAACGGATGATCGCGATAGCTTGCCAGCTGGTCGCAGCGATACGCGCGCTCGGCGGCATCGGCGTGCTGCAGGGCAGCGTTCAATGCCGGTGCCTGTGCGTGGTACGCCTGTCGCGCCAGGCCGCGATGTGCGGCGGCGCAGTCGGCCTCCTCGGCATAGGCGCGATGCAGGCGCTGGGTCTCCGCGTCCAGCCCGGCGCCCAGGCGCTGCAGCCAGGCGTGGCTGCCCTGTTCAAGCAGTGCGCCTTCGGCAGCCTGCACGATCCAGCGGTGGTCGCAGGCGCTGATGTCCTGCAAGACGCCGCGGCGATGGATCGGCAGCCACAGCGTGCCGTCGGGCAGATGGGCGATCTTCCACCAGCCATCACCCGGCACGGCGCCTGGCCACGCCGCGAGCACGTGCACCTCCGGCGTGGCCAGGGCACCCCGGCTGGCGATGGCGCGCAGGTCTTCGCGCAGGCAGGCATCGATGATGCGGATGGCGATATAGCGCTGGTCGTCGGCGTAGCTCATGCGCGTGCCTCTGCGGCGTCGATGCGCCATTGCAGGCCGGCTTCGACCTGCATCACGGCCTGTTGCAGCGCCTGCGCATCGCTGGCCAGCGCGCTGAGCACGCCCAGGTAATCCTTGTTGGAATGGCTGAGCTGGATGCGCTCGCCCGGTGCACGCATGCGCCGGTACTGCACATCGCAGTGCGCATCGTGGTGCCGGCGGTCTTCGCTGGCGGCGACCAGCTCGCCGTCGTGGTCGGCCACGTAATAGCGCAGCAGGGCGTGCGTGCGCGCGCTGCGCAGCTGCGGCAGCGGCTGGCCCAGATGCGGCGCCAGCGCGGCAGCGAACCATTGCTGGCCGAACATGGCATCGAGCAGAAACTCGCGGCGGTCGCCGATGCTGCGGTAATTGATCTCCACCAGCACCGGGCCGTCGGCGGTGAGGATGAATTCGCTGTGGCAGAGCCCGAAGTTCACCCCGACGCTGCGCAATTGCTGCATTGCCTGCGCGATCACCGGCGTGTCCACGTCGCCATCCCACTGCGCCTCGCATTCGACGAAGTGCGGTGGCGGCGACAGCTGTACCTTGAACCCGCCGATGGGCTGCAAGCTGTGCCCGTCGCCAAGCGTCTCCAGGGTGAACAACGGCCCGTGCAACATGGCCTCCAGCAATACGGTGCGCTGCGGGTGACGCTGCCAGATCTCGTCCAGATAGCGCTGCAGTTGCGCGGCATCGGCGCAATGGCGCACGTCCAGGCTGGCCACGCCTTCGCGCGGTTTGGCCACCACCGGCCACGGGATCTGCGCAGGAAGTGCGGCGCCGGGCGCCAGGGTGCAGAACCACGGGCAGGGCAATCCATGCGCGCGCAGGCGCTGTCGCATCGCGGCCTTGTTCTTGGCGGCGTAGCACACCTGCCAGTCCTTGCCGGGCAGCCCCAGGCCGGCGGCCACCAGCGCGGTGCTGGTCTGCAGGTGATCGCTGTTGCTGAAGACGGCACGCGGCTGCACCTGGGCGTCGTGCAGCACGTCCAGCACGCCGAGCGGATTGAATACATCGCATTCGATCACCCGCTGCGGTGCATGCGCAGGATGGTTGCGAAAGTGGGCCAGGTGATCGAGCCGATGGTCGGTCAGCAACCAGGCCGGGATGCCTTGCGCATGCGCGGCCGGCAGGAAGCCGTCGGTGACGGCCGGGTGGCAGACATGGGTAAGGATCACCAGGGGGGCGTCGGGTACAGCGTTCATGGCAGCTCTCGTTCGACAGGGCGGTAGGAAAAAAACCGAGACTGAAACGGGCTGCCTGGCGCCGCGTGCGGCGTTGGGTGGCCTGCGATGCGTCGATCGCAATGCCGCGTGCTGCGGCGATGACGCGTGCTTCATGCACGCCACCTGTTTCCACGGCGATCGCAGCACGATCGCCGTGGCCATCAGGCGCGACCGATGCCCCTGTCCATCGGTCGTGTACTGCCGCTGCGGGGACGCTGCAGCGTTGTTCTCAAGCGTCAGTGCCGGCAGGCCGGATCGGCATGGCGCGCCAACCGTTGGTAGTGGCCGGCAAGTATCTGGTGCGGCGGCGGACAGCATCTGCCATCCCGCAAGATCCTCCTGTTGCGCTGCTGTGCGCTAGAACGTGTACTCCAGGCCTGCGGTCACGGTGCGCCCTAGTGCGGCCTGGCGGCCCCACGGGCTGGTGTCCACGCCACGGAACCAGTACTGCCGGTCGAACAGGTTGTTGACCGCCAGCGATGCGCTGAATTTTTGTCCATCGCGTTCGAACAGCGTATGGCTCACCTGCGTGTTCCATACCCAGTACGACGGCAACTCGCCGACCGAGGCGATCGCGTTCTCCTGCACGGTGTTTGCCGCATCGCTGTAGGCCTTGCTGAAGTAGTAGCTCGACAGTGCGACAGTGGTGTGACCGAGCGTGTAGTTGCCGCCCAGGGTGATCTGGTTGCGCGAGGTGTAGGGCACGCGCAGCCCGCGGAATGCGCCCGATTCCTGGCTAGCATCCAGATACGCATAACCGGCGTTGAGGGTGAGCGCGCGCAGGTTTTCCGGACTCCATTGCAGTTCCAGCTCGCCGCCTTGATGGCGGGTCTTGCCGAGGTTGCGGAACACGCGCGTGGTGTTGTCCAGCTGGATCTGCTGATCGAAATCGATCAGATACGCACCGAGCTGGATGCGGGTGCGGTCGTTGGGCTGGTAGCGCGTGCCGGCTTCGTAATTCCATGCCAGTTCGGCATCCAGGTTGTTGCCGAAGATGATCTGGGTGACCTGCGGCGCACGCAGCGAGCGCTGCCCGTCCGCGTAGAAGAACCATTCTGCGTTGGCCTGGAAACCCACCGTCAACCCCGGCAATACATCGCGGGTCTGGTTGCGCGTACGCAAGCCGGTGGCGCGATTGAAATAGCGCGAATCCAGCCGCTCGTAGCGCAGGCCCGGGGTGATGGTCAGGCGTTCGTCGGGCAGGGTGATCGCATTGCTGACGTAGGCGGCCAGGGCGCGGTCTTCGAACTGCCAGTCACGCACGCTGGTGAACATGCCATCGCGCAGACGCAGATTGCCGACCAAAAAGTCGATGTCCTCGTGCACCGCACGCACGCCGGCGGTCCACTGCTGACGCACGCCACCGGCATCGCCCATGCTCCAGCTCAGCCGCGGCTCGCTGCCGACCACGCGGAAGTCGCGCGGTGCGGTCTGGCGCAGTTGCGGCGGCAGGTCCGAGCGCCAGGTTTCGGTGGCGGCCTGGCGCATGCCGACGATGAAGTTGCGGCTGCTGCGCGCGCTGAAGCTGGTCCAGGACAACCGAACATCCTGCAGCGGCCCCCAGTCTCCGAACAGCTGCTCATATCCCAACGATGCACGCGTGGTACGCCCATTGAAGCTGTCCAGCGGGCGCGTGGACTGGCGCGGGTCGCGCCGGTAGTCGGCCGGGCTCAGCGCCCCGGCCAGATCCATGTCCACCAGATAGCGTTGCACGCTGGCCTTGATCAACCTGGTGTCGTCCAGCCACCACTCCGCACGCACGCGCAGGTTGCTGATGTCGGTATCGCTGTGCGCGCGCCAGTACTCGCCATAGGCGCGATTGGCATCGACCTGCATGCCGAGGTTGTCGGTGAGGTAGCCGCCGCTGCTGAGCGCGCTGTCCTGCAGGAACTGGCCCTGGCCGCCGGCAGTGACCTTGTGCGCCAGGGCGGTGCTCCACGTGCTGGGGATCTCCTTGCTGACCAGGTTGATCACCCCGCCCACGTTGTTGGGCCCGTATTGCACGGCTGCGCCGCCACGCACGATGTCGATCCGATCGATCTGATTGAGCCCCACCGGGAACAACGACAGGCTGGTCTGCCCATACGGCGCCAGCGCGAGCGGAATGCCGTCTTCCAACACCTGCACGCGGCCGCTGCGGCTCTCGTACAGACCGCGCAACATGATCTGCGGGAGCGCGCCGGTGCCGGTTTCGTCGAAGATCTTGATGCCCGGCACGCGTTGCAGTGCATCGTCCAGGGAGCGGTTGCCGCCATTGCGCAATTGCGCCCGATCGATCACCTGGCGGCTGCCGGCGTAGCGCTGCACGTCATCGGGTTTGGAGCGCCCCAGCAGGCTGCCCTGCACCTGGATGGCGTCCAGCGCACGGATGGGGGTCTGGCCTTCGGTAGCGTCGGTCGCCTGCGCGTCGGTGGCCATCGCCTGCAGCGGCAGGCTCAGGCTGGCCGCCACGATTGCAAGGGTCAGGGCGTGGAAATGCAAGGTCGACATCTACGGCGTGCTCCTGCCGGCGGGTGGGCAAGTGGGTGTGTCGAACGTGGCCAGATGGCCGCGCAGTGCGCGTTGAATCAGGGCGCGGTCTTCGCCGGCGAGCAGCCAGCGCAGATCCGGCTGCTGCAGCCAGTGCGCGCGTTGCGCATCGGTGCGTGGGTTGGGGCAGAACGGCACATCGGCGGCACGGCACTGCGCATGCAGTTGCAGCAGCAAGTCCCACACCTGTGCATGGGTGGGCCGCGGGCCCAGGCCCAGGTCCAGCGCCAGATCCAGCGCGCCTTCCATCACCAGCGCCACGCCAGGCACAGCCAGGATCTCCGGCAGCGCGGCAATGCCTGCCGCGCTTTCGATCATCGGCACGATGCGGATGTCGCGATTGGCCTGTGCGATATACGTGCCCAGATCGACGTTGCCGAAGCCGGTGACGCGTCCGCCGGTGATGCCACGCCGGCCCAGTGGCGGAAAACGCGCGGCGGCGACCGCCCGTGCCATTTGCGCGGCCGATTCGGCGCATGGCACCACGATGCCGCGCGCACCGGCATCCAGCACGCGGCCAATCAGTTTTTCGTCGACCTCCGGCACCCGCACCCAGGCCTCACAGCCGGACAGCTCGCAGGCGCGAATGGCGTGTTCCAGCGCATCGGGCGACCGCAGGACGTGTTCCAGATCAAGCACCACGAAGGCATAGCCCAGGCGGCCCAGCAACTCGCATAGCTGCACGCTGGGCAACGCATTGAGAAGGCCGACTGCACACGCCATGGAAGAGGCCGCCAGGGGAACGGGCGCTCATCCTGCTCTTGATGGGAATGATTATCAAGTGTGTTTTACGGTCTTTTTGGGTAACCAGGGGGCTTGGCCCTGCTCGTTTCGACCTGACTGTGAAGAGATTCATTCGATATCGTCGGCGCCCTGCGGCCCGTACGCGGTTCGATCAGTAGCACTAGCCTTGCGCAAGGGCTGTTGTCGTTGCCCTTGAAAGGACGTAGCCTCGCGGAAATAAGGCGTTATCGGCCAATTGCATCGTGTATCGCACATCAGCCGGATTGCTATGCATCTCCCTGGCGACTTTGCTGTGCGCTTGCGGAGCAAAGGAGACCACCATGCAATCCAAGGACGTGCAGGCCCGCGACGCTGACGGAGATCCGATCTATCGGAAGAACCCGCACCCAAAGCAGGCCTATCGGATCACTATGACCATAGAGAATGCGCCAGGACCGTTTAAGTGGGTTTCAGGTACTGCTTTCTACGAGATAAAAAATCACGAGAAATGCACGCCGGTTGAGCCGATCACAGGCGCGTGGAGTAAATCCAAGCGGGATGGCATACCGATCAATTTCGATAGGGTCACTGAAGCGAAGTATGTGGCTGTAATATATCTTGATGGCTTAATTGACTCGAATTATTATGGAAAGGGCGTCTGTTATTTTGAGTTGGCTGGTGTAGGGGCTACGATAAAGGCGACCGGAAAGAAGGAGGAGACTCGGTTTCAGTCGAGTCTTTTCGCGAGCGAAATTCTGGACCAAAAATCAAAGGCTACTTATTTCTGGTCGAGAGGGTATCCGAGGGATGAAGTGGATGACTTTCCTGACCAGGGTGAGCCTGGGTCAGATCATTTTAGAGAAGAGTTGCGGGATGAGCTGTTCAAGGTGGCCTTATCTGTCAGGAAGGGTGCGCTGTGAGTCTCACATATCAACAATTTGCTGCGCTTTCGAATGACGTCTACGATAAGCCGAGAGAGACGGGTGAAGATAGTGAGCCCGCTATAATCGGGGGTGTTTCATATAAGCGTCTTGAGTATGTAGATAAACCCTCGGGTTATCAGGGTTGTATATATAGACGCTTGGATACGAAGGAGCTGATTGTTGCCCATCGCGGTACCGAGCCTGATCGAGAGCTTTTCAAGGATGGCGCTTACGCTGATGGCAGCATGGTGGTGAAGCGTCATAATCCGCAGGCGGCCGATGCCATTGAGCTGACGCAACGGGCAATCGAACTTGCTGAGCGTCAAGCAAAGCGCGATGGGCATAAGCCCGAAGTCACTGTCACGGGGCACTCCCTTGGTGGCGGCCTGACGCAGGTCACGGCGCACCATTTCGGGTTGAAAGGGCAAACGTTCAACGCCTACGGAGCGACCAGCCTGGATCGGCGAATTCCCGAAGGTGGTAACGAGGTGATCAATCACGTCATGGCCGGCGATGCGGTCAGCGCCGCCAGCCGGCATTACGGGCGCGTCGAGATCTACGCCACGCCGCAGGAGATCGCCACGCTGAAGCGTGCTGATTACGCCAACGATAATGAGGTGTTGGATGCGCGCACTCCGTTATCAATCGCAGTCATGCTGGGCGATGGTTGCCGGCTGAATTGAATATCTGACGAATCTTGTTGAGACGGCTATAAAAACGGCGTAGCCTCGGGTATCAAGCATCTATTGGCCGAATCAATCGTGTATCGCACCTCCACCGCACTGCTACGCATCTCCCTGGCCACATTGCTGTGCGCTTGCGGGGCAAAGGAGACTACCATGCAATCCAAGGATATGCAGGCCCGCGACGCTGATGGCGATCCTATCTATCGGAAAAATCCGCACCCTAAGCAGGCCTATCGGATCACGATGACGATTGAGAATGCGCCAGGGCCGTTCGGGGCTGTGTCAGCTAAAGCGTTCTACGACATGAAGAATCGTGATCAGTGCGCGCCATTCGATGCTTCATTGGGGATGTCGACAAAGCCAAAAGAACACGCAATACCTGTTGCTTTTCAGAGGATCAATAACACGGCTTACACGGCGTTGATTTATATGGATGGCATGGTCGATGCTGACTACTACGGCAAGGGAGTCTGTTACTGGGAACTTGGAGGTCTCGGTGTTTCCCTGAAGGCGACTGGTAGTGGGGCGGAAACAGCTTTCGCGCCTAGTCTAGAAAAAAAATACTTTGATGAAATTAAGCAAAAAACAACGTTTTTTTGGTCAGGGGGGTATCCTAGGAGTAAGTTGGAAGACTATGTAGATTTTGGCGAAGAGTCGGCGGTCTCAACTTGCAAGTGCAACACGTGAGTTGAATTGAGCGATCTCTTCTTCCAGCGCCTGGTTCGGCGTCTTCCAGCCAAGCGTCTGCCGTGGCCGGGCGTTCATCAGGTCGGCGACGTTGTTGAGATACTCCTGGCTCGCCTTGGACAAGTCCGCGCCTTTTGGCATGAACTGGCGCAGCAGGCCGTTGGTGTTCTCATTGCTGCCGCGCTGCCAGGGCGCATGTGGATCGGCGAACCAAAGATCGATGTTGAGCCGCTTCATCAGCTCTGGATAACACGTCATCTCGGTTCCGCGGTCATAGGTGAGGCTTCCCAGTAGGAAACGCGGCAGCTTCTTCATCTGTCGCGTGAAGCCCTCCAGCGCATCCTGTGCAGTACAGCCATCCATCTTGCACAGCACCACAAAGCGCGTCTTTCGCTCCACCAGCGTGCCTACGCACGAGCGGTTGAAAGCCCCTTTGATCAGGTCGCCTTCCCAGTGCCCAGGAATCAAGCGCTGCGCCACCTCTTCAGGCCGATGGACGATACGCAGCTCCTCCGGCACCCACGTGCGCTTGGCAGCGGTTGTACGGCGCAAGCCTCGCGTCGGCTTGTGCTGACGAAGCGCCTCCACAAGCTCTTTCTTCAAACCACCACGCGGATGCGCGTAGATAGCGGCGTAGATTGTTTCGTGACTCACGCGTTGACTTGGATCATCCGGATGCATGGCCTTGAGCTTGGCAGCAATTTGCTGGGGCGACCAACGATACAGAACCAAGTCGTCACGCACCTGCTGAAAGAGCGCACTGCCTTCAACAAGCCGGCGCCTTCGAACGCACGCTCTGCGGCGCAGCCGATAGTTGCTGGCTGCGCTGGTTGCCGCATAGACAGGTTCGCCCTGTCGCCTTATCTCGCGCGACAGGGTGGACGCACTGCGATTGAGTCGCCTTGCAATGGAGTTGATGCTCATTCCGTTACCGAGTTCAATTTGAAGCAAAGCGCGTTCTTCGGAACCCAGGTGCCTGTACTGTGTGCCCATGCCGCTACCCTACGTCAAGGCGGGGTGTTGCACTTGGAAGTTGAGTCTAAGGTCTGCTGAAAAATACGCAGAGCCAAATCGAAGTAATTTATTTCTTATAACTCTCAAAGCGGAGAGGGCGGCCCCATGAGCCTCACTAGCCAGCAGTATGCCGCACTGACCCGAGATGGCTACGACAAGCCTGAAGATACCGGAGAGCGAAGCGCTGTTGTAAATATTGGCGGTCTACTTGTCCGACGTTTGCAATACGTGGACAAGCCGTCAGGCTACCAAGGCGTCATCTACGAAAGAGCCGATACCAGGGAAATAGTGGTTGTCCACCGAGGAAGCGAGTTTGATCGCCAGCCCTTACTGGACGGTGCACTGGCCGACGGTGGGATGGTCGCGACTCGCCACAATGCGCAGGTGGTAGACGCTATCGCGTTTACACGGGGCGCCTTGAAGTATGCAGAACAAAAACATGTCAGTACCGGTCTACCAATGCCCGATGTGACGGTTGCAGGCCACTCGCTCGGTGGCAATTTGGCACAAGTTACTGCGCATCACTTCGGACTTAAGGGGCAGACCTTCGACGCCTACGGCGCGGTCAGTCTGGATCGGCGGATACCGGAAGGCGGCAGCGATGTAATCAATCATGTCATGGCCGGCGATGCAGTCAGCGCCGCAAGCCGCCATTACGGCCAAGTCAAGGTCTATGCCGCACCGCAGGAAATTGCTGTCCTAAAGGCCGCGGACTACTCCAACGACCGCAGTGCGTTGGACGCGCGTGATCCGCTTTCGGCGGCTGTCAGGTTGGGTGAATCGCATCGCATGCATAACTTCCTGCCAGTCGATGGGGCTGGCAAAGCGGACACCTCCGTCTTGGAAGACCCTTCAACCCAGAAGCTTGCTCGGCAGCACTCACCAATGATCGAGAGGTATCGCGGCGACGTGGAAGCGCTTCGGTCAGGCCTGACGTTGTACTCGCGCGGAATCCCTGGGCTGGCCCGTGATGGCGTCGATCACCTGCGTGGTCCGGTGGAACCTGGGGCCGGGCGTCGGGAAATGGATGCGCCCAGCTGGCAGCAGCAGATGCAGCAGTTTCAGCAGGACCGCGAGCGCAGCCATGCGCCGCAGGGGTGGCAGGTGCCGCTCAAGCAGGATGCGCAGGATGCCCGTGTGGCAGCGCAGACACACGGTAGGTTGCCGACAATGCACGAAGACCCAAGCGCATTTCTTGATCGCATGTTGGCTGCCGCACAGAGCGGCGACCGCGATCAGTTCCGTCAGATGACGCAGACCCTGGCCAATGAGCCGCCTGGACGCGCATTGCGCGCCGAGGCCGTCGAGACAGTGAACCAGCAGGAACAGCAGGCAGCCCAACAGGCGATGCAGGCACAGCGGCAACAGGCCGAGTCGCAGCAGCAAGAGACCATGCGCATCGGCGCACGTAGCCTGTAATGGTCATCACCAGGAAGACTGGACGCACGATGGACGCACAAGACCCGATTGCGCTGGTCAGCAAAGCCGCCATGCTGATGGAACAGTTCGAGCGCCGATGCGGCGAATTGGAGCAGCTGCAGCGCCGTCTTGCGCAGCAGTTGGAGCAGGTGGCCCAGTCGCTGCCAAACGTGGTGACGCGCTCAGCCGAACAAACGTTGCAGCGTGTGCCCGATGCGCTGATTCGGAGCATCCAGCAGGGAATGGATCAACCCGTCGCCGATTTCGAGAAGCGCCTGCAGCATGCCGGTGGGTTGATCGGTGAAGGCGCGCAGTCGCTGGCCGATCAACTCAAGCGCATCGAGCGCGGGCAGCGCCTGCTGTTGTGGAAAGGTGCTGCGGTCGTCCTGGGAAGTCTGCTGCTGCTGGGCGGTGGTGGATGGTTGTTGAACCAGTACCGCCAGGAGATACGCGACAATCAATTGCGCGCGGAGTTGCTGCGCGCTTACAACGCCGCCGACGTGACATTGTGTGGCGGGCAGTTATGCGCCAATGTAGAAACCAAGGGCGCGGCCTATGGTGATCGTCGCCAGTATCGGCTGGTCAAGCCGCGCTGAGGTCGGCGCTAACTTGGCATGCATCGCCCATTACAACCCCTGCTCGCTGCGATCCGGGAAAATCGAATCCTGAAAAGCGCAGGGGATGCGCATGCTCCTTGTCGACGGAGCGCTGTGGACGGTCGCCGGCATCAAGACGCCGGCACGTTCAACGCCCGATACGGCGGAGTGGACATCACCATCTCGGCCAGCGAATAGGCCAGCTCGCGTTCGGCCAGCACCGCGCCGTCGGCGCCGTGTTCGAGCAGGTGCTTGACCTCGGTGTCGCTGTGCGCGCGCGCCAGCAGCGTCAGCGAGGGGTTGATCGCGCGCAGCTTGGCCAGCGCCTCGCCGGCTTCCAGCGGCTGCGGGATCGCCAGGATCGCGATCTTGGCGTGCTCCGGGCGGGCTTCGGCCAGCACGCGGTCGGCCGCCGCACTGCCGCGGATACCGGGAATGCCGGCCGCATGCGCCTTGGCCACATGATCGCTGTTGTCGTCGATCACCAGCACCGGCACGCCGCGGCTACGCAGCAACTGCGCCAGCGCGCTGCCGACGCGGCCATAGCCGATCACGATGGCATGGCCGTCCAGCGGCAGCGGCGGGCCGGGCGGCAGTTCGGGCTCCACCGCGGCCGGAGCGTCCTGCGCCTGCCTGGCCTGCCAGCGGTCCAGCCACGAGAACAGGAACGGGTTGGCGATGATCGACAGCAGCGCGCCGGCCAGGATCAGGTCGCGCCCGGTTTCCGGCAGGATCGCCAGCTGCACACCCAGCCCGGCCAGGATGAAGGAGAACTCGCCAATCTGCGCCAGGCTGGTGGAAATGGTCAGCGCGGTGCCGGTGGGGTGGCCGAACGCACGCACGATCACGAATGCTGCCAGCGACTTGCCCAGGGTCACGGTCAGGAACGTGGCCAGTACCTGCCACGGATGCTCGACCAGGATCGTCGGGTCGAACAGCATGCCCACCGAGACGAAGAACAACACCGCGAACGCATCGCGCAACGGCAGCGAGTCGCTGGCGGCCTTGTGGCTGAGCTCGGATTCCTTCAGCAACATGCCGGCGAAGAACGCGCCCAGCGCGAACGACACCCCGAACAGCGTGGCCGACAGGAACGCCACGCCCAGCGCGATGCCGAGGACGGCCAGGGTGAACAGTTCGCGCGAGCCGGTGGCGGCGACCTTTTCCAGCGACCACGGAATCACCCGCCGCCCGACCACCAGCATCACCGCCACGAACGCCACCATCTTGAACAGCGTCAGGCCCAGCGCGGCCAGCAGCGAGGTGGATTCACCGGCATGCGCCGCGGCCGGCGCGGCGGTGCCCAGCACCTCGGCCAGCGCCGGCAACATCACCAGCGCGATCACCATCACCAGGTCTTCGACGATCAGCCAGCCCACCGCGATGCGGCCGCGCTGGGTTTCCAGCAGGCGGCGTTCTTCCAGTGCGCGCAGCAGCACCACGGTACTGGCCACCGACAGCGCCAGACCGAACACCAGCCCATGCATCAACGGCCAGCCCATGCTCCAGGCCAGCGCCCAGCCAAGCAGCGTGGCGACCACGATCTGCGCCAATGCGCCCGGAATGGCGATCCATTTCACTTCCATCAGATCGTCGAGCGAGAAGTGCAGGCCCACGCCGAACATCAGCAGCATCACGCCCAGCTCGGACAGCTGGTTGGCCATGGTCTGGTCGGCCACAAAGCCGGGCGTGAACGGCCCGACGCAGACGCCGGCCAGCAGATAGCCGACCAGCGGCGAGAGTTTCACTTTCTGTGCGAGCGTGCCCAGCACGAAAGCGACCGCGAGGCCGACGGCGATGATGTCGATGAGGCTGGTGTCGTGATGCATTCCAATCCGTTGTGAGAGTGTCCGAGAGAGCGTCGCGGGCGCGACCAGCCAACGGCACTGCGCCGGGCGTCGCCTGCGGGCATTGCGTGGTCATGGCTGGGGTCCGGCGCGGGGGAACCGGGACCGCGTTGCTGGTCCGGTTGGCCGGACGCCCATAGTACACAGCGCTTGATTAACGCGATGCGACACGCCGCGCATGCGCGCAGGCCGATCCATGCGTCAGGCGCCGCGCGTAAACCGCCGTGGCCCGCGCCTGCGCGTGCGAGCTGCGACGCAGGACGCAAGTCCGGCACGCCGATTCAACATTGACGACACCGCTTCGCCCCTGCTCAAGGCCGCAGCGCGGTGCTGGCCGACAATCCGGGCTCCCAGTGGAGCGCCTGCGTCGTTCGGCACGCTCACGCACGCATCGCCCCGTTGCGGGTGACGCCACACGAGCCAGGCCATGCATCTCAGCGATTTGGCAACACCCCAGTTCCGGCACGATCCCTATCCGACCTACGCGCGCCTGCGCGCCGAAGGCGCGTTGGTGCAGGTGGCAGACGGGCGGCTGATGTCCGGCCGTTACGCCGTGGTCGATCGCCTGCTCAGCGATCGCCGGGTCGGCCGCGACTATCTGCAAAGCATTCGTCTGCGTTACGGCGAGGCGGCGGTGCACCTGCCGCTGTTTCGGGGCATGAGCCGCATGTTCCTGCTGCTCAACCCGCCGCTGCACACCCAGTTGCGCGGACTGATGACACAGGCCTTTGGTGCGCGGCAGATGGAATCCATGCGTGAAGTGGCCAGCGATACCGCTGCCGGGTTGATCGATGCCTTTCAGGCAAACGGCCACTGCGATCTGCTGACCGAGTTCGCGTTCCCGCTGCCGATCGCCATCATCTGCCGGATGCTGGATATCGATGCGGCCGATGTCACTGCGTTGAGTCACGCGACCAGCGCACTGGCAAAAGTCTTCGATCCGATGATGACGGCGGAAGAACTGCAGGCCACCAGCGTTGCGTACGACCAGCTGGCGACATATTTCCACGGCGTGATCGCGCAACGGCGCAGCGCTGGCGGCGATGATCTGATCGCGCGTTTCATCCAGGCCGAGGACAACGGCCGCCGCCTGAGCGACGAGGAGATCGTCTCCAACGTGATCCTGCTATTCTTTGCCGGCCACGAGACCACCTCCAACATGATCTGCAATGCGCTGGTCGCGCTGTATCGGCATCCGCAGCAATTGCGCCTGCTGCAGGAAACCCCGAGCCTGCTGCCCAATGCAGTGCTCGAATGCATGCGCTACGACAGCTCGGTGCAGATCGCCACGCGCACGGCGTTGCAGGATTTTGAGATCGAGGGCGTGGCGGTCTCCCAGGGCGCCATGCTGTATCTGATGCTGGGCGCGGCCAATCACGACACGCTGCAGTTCACCGACCCGCAGCTGCTGGATATCCGCCGCCAGCAGGGCCGTGCGCTGTCCTTCGGTGGCGGCATTCACCACTGCCTGGGCAACCGGCTGGCGCTGATCGAAATGGAAGCCGCGCTGGCCTGCCTGCTGGCGCGTCTGCCGGCGCTTCGGCTGGAGCAGCTGGACACGCTGAGCTGGAACGATCGCGCCAACCTGCGTGGTGTCGACGCACTGTTCGCTTCCTGGTGAACTGCGGCCAGGCGGCGCAGCGCCGGACCGGCACGCAGTGTTGCTGCAGTCATAGCGCTGGCAATCACCGCGGCAGAGACGCACGGCCGCTGCTGGCGAATCGAAGCCCACAACGACAAACACCGCCGATTGCTCGGCGGTGTTTGCGTTGACGCAGGCGCGGATCGGCAGGTCCGCTCGAACCCGCCGGTCAGAACCGGTAGGTGACCCTCCCGTACCAGTAGCGGCCGTTGAAGCCGAACGGCGACAGCGACGAATACTGCAGGCCGCCGGCGCGGTCGTCGTAGGCGGTGGTGAGCTGTGCCTTGGTCGGATACTGATTGGTAAGGTTGTCCGCGCCCACGGTGAAGGTGAATGCGTTCCAGGTCTGGCTGGCGGCCAGGTTCAACAGCCAGCGCGCGTCGTAGGTCTGGTCCTGGCTGCCATCGGCCGGGTCGCTGATGCGCTTGATCGATCCGTAGCGGGTGGCGTTGAAGTTCAGCGCAAAACCGCCCAGCGTCCAGTCCGCCGCTGCCATGTACTTGGTGCGCGGGGTGGCGTCGGTGAGCAGGCCCTGGCTGGCGCGCCCGAAGTTGGGGTTGGACAGTTCCAGGATCGTGGTCTTGTTGTAGTTGGCGCTGGCACTGAGATCGAGCTTGCCGTAGCTGCCCAGGTCGGCGAGATAGCTGTTGATCCAGTCCACGCCACGGGTGCGGCTGGTGGCGCCGTTGACGAAGAACTGCACCGCGGCCACCTGGCCGATCGGCTGCGCCAGCTGCAGCTGGTCCGAATACAGGATCTGGTCCCAGATGCGGATCTGGTACACGTCCAGGCTGGAGGTGAAGCTGGCGGTCGGCTGCCACACGGCGCCCAGGCCGTAGTTGGTGGATTTCTCCGGGCTCAGCGGGCCGGCGCCCAGCGCCACCGCGACCGGGTCGGAGGTGCGGTAGGTACCGACCTGTACCAGCTCGCCGTTCTGGATCAGCGTCACCACCGAGGCGTAGTTCTGCTGGGCCAGCGACGGTGCGCGGAAGCCGTTGGAGATGGTGCCGCGCAGCGAGAAGGTGTCGCTGAAGGCGTAGCGCGCCGACAGCTTGCCCGAACGCGTGGAGCCGGCATCGCTGTAGTTTTCATAACGCCCGGCGATGCCGCCGGACAGCTTGTCGGTGATGTCCGCTTCCAGGTTGGCGTAGACCGCATTGCTGTGGCGTTCGAACTTGCCGGCCACCGTCGGCTCCAGGCCGGAGAACACCTGCGCGCCGCCCGGATACGGCGCGCCGTCGTCGGGATTGATGGTATTGGGGTCGAAGAAGTACGAGGCCGGCGAGCCGGCGGTGATCTGGTAGCGGTCCTGGCGATGCTCGGCACCGAAGGCCACGTTGACCGGATACGCCAGGCCCCAGTCGAAGGACTTGTTGACGTCCAGGTTGATCGTGCCCTGTTCGGTTTCGAAGCCACCGGAATTGAAATTGGTCGGCGAGCTGCCGGTGGTGTAGTACAGGTTGGTGTTGATGCTGTTGAGGATGTTGAAGGTCATGTCGTTCTTGCCGTAGGTGGCCGACACGTCCCAGTTCCATTCGCTCTCGGTGCTGCCCTTCAAACCCAGCACCGCCGAGCGGTCGTTGGTGGGGTTGTAGATCTGCGGCAGGAAGCCGTTCGGGTAGATCGCCTGCACGTTGCGCGCGGTGTTGTCGGCGGCGCGGTAATAGCCGTTGGAGGTGACCTCGCGACGGCTCATGCTGAGATGGCCGTACAGTTCCAGGTTCGGCGAGAACGCGTAGCCGAATGCGGCCAGACCCTGATAGAACGTGGAGGCCGGGTCGCCGTGGCGCTGGTAGGGTACACCGCCCGGATTGGGCGTGCCCGGCACGGTGGTGGCGCGGTTGGTGTTCTCGCCGCGGTTGGTGCTCATGGTGTTCTGGTAGTTCCACGACAGCCGCACCCAGCCCGGTGCGGTGTCGCCGCCGCTGCCGCCGAACGGCAGGCCGACCGAGCCGTCGATGCCGTTCTGCTCGCCATCGCCCTTGTCCATGATGCCGCCATTGACCGACACGCTGTTGCTGCCGGCATCGGCGCCATGCTTGAGCACGATATTGACCACGCCGGCGATCGCATCGGAGCCGTACTGGGCCGAGGCGCCGTCACGCAGCACTTCGATGCGCGCGATGGCCGACATCGGCAGCGAGTTCAGATCGGCCGGCGCCGAGCCGCGGCCGACGTACGAGTTGTAGTTGATCAGCGAGGAGGTGTGATAGCGCTTGCCGTCCACCAGCACCAGCACCGCATCCGGCGACAGGCCGCGCAGCGTGGCCGGGCGCGCGGCATCGTTGCCGTCGGAGATCGCCGGGCGCGGGAAGTTCAGCGACGGCAGCAGCTTGCCCAGCGCGGTGGCGATGTCGGTCGCGCCGGTGGCCTGCAGCGACTGCTCGGTGATGATGTCGATCGGCGATTCGGATTCGGCCACCGTGCGGTCGCTGACGCGGGTGCCGGTGACGATCAGGGTGTCCAGGGTTTTCTGCGGCTGGGTCGATTGCGACTGCGCACTGGCAGCGAAGGAACAGGCGGTGAGTGCGACCGAGATCGCAAGCGAGAGTGCGTTGGAGGTGTGCATGGGAATGGAGACTCAAAGGGGATGGTGGACGCAGCGATGCGCTGCGCGTGTTGCCGGGGGAAGACGACGGCGGACTGCGTGATCCGGGTTGCCTGCGCGCAGCGCGTGTGCGCTGGCAAGGCGACGTGCACAGCAAGACAGCAGACTGCAACGCAGTGTCTGCTGCGTGGCGCATCCTTGCGAAAGAAGGGGGAGCTCGCCCCTTCGCGACAATCGGAAAGGGCGAGCGATGCTGCGGTGCGTGCTGCCTCGCTTCAACGAGGCGGGACGAGGCGATCGACGTTCCGGTCGCTGCCGACCGGCACGCGGCGATTTACCACTTGTAGCTCACGTTGGCGTACACCAGCGCACCGTTGAAACCGAACGGCGAGGCGCTGCTGTAGGGCAGGTAGGTGCGCGTGCCCAGGCCGGCTTCCTGACGGTCGGGATACTCGTTGAGCACGTTGTCGCCGCCGATGGTGAAGTTCCAGTCGTCCAACGTGTAGGACGCGGCAAGGTCCAGCGTCCATTTGGCCGCATAGGTCTGGTCGCTGCCGGCGTTGGTGCCGAAGGTGCTGAACTCGCCCCAGCGTGTGGCGGTGCCGGTGAACGACCAGTTGCCCGGCGACCAGGTGCCGCCCAGGAAGAACTTGTCGCGCGGTGTGCCTTCGGTGATGCGGCCCAGCTCCGCGCGGCCGATGCGCACCGCGCCCGGATCGATCGCTTCCAGCGCTGCCGGGTTGTCGGCGATCCGTTCCACTTCGGTCTTGTTGTAGTTGTAGCCGGAGGTCAGCTCCGCGCTGCCGCCGTCCAGGTTCCAGCGATAGGTGCCGACCGCATCCATGCCCTGGGTCTTGGTGTCCACCGCGTTGGTGAAGTAGCGCCCGCCACCGATGCCCGGGAAGCCGTTGGCCTGCAGATAATTGCGCGCCGCGGTGGACGTGAGATTCTCCGACAGCACGATGCGGTCATCGATATCGATCCGGTAGGCATCGATGGTGATGTACAGGTTTTCGACTGGCTGCAACACCACGCCCAGCCCGTAGTTCTTGGATTCTTCGGCCTTGAGCGGTTCGGCGCCGAGTGCGATCGCGGCCGGATTGTCGGTACGGAAGGTGCCGATCTCGAACGGGATCGCGGTGACCGTGCCGTTGGGCTGGGCCACGTTGAGGAACTGGGTGGCGATCGACTGGAAGTTCTGCTGCTGCAACGACGGCGCACGGAAACCGGTGGAGGCGGTGGCACGCAGCGCCACCTTGTCGGTGAAGGCATAGCGCAGCGACAGCTTGCCGGTGGCGGTGTCGCCGAAGTCGCTGTACTTCTCGTAGCGCCCGGCCAGGCCGGCCGAAAGCTTTTCGGTCAGATCCGCTTCCAGGTCCACATACGCCGAATGGCTGTTGCGGTTGTAGTACCCGGCATCGGAGAGCTTGAAGCCCGGGAACACCTGCGCGCCCGGAATCAATGCGCCATTGGCCGATGGAATGCCGCCGTTGGCCGAAGACGCGGCATCGCCCGGCGACTGGTTGAACTTCTCGCCGCGCCATTCCGCACCGAAGGCCAGCGTGACCGGATACGCCAGGCCCCAGTCGAGCGTCTTGGTGAAGTCGGCATTGAGCACGTTCTGGGTCACTTCCAGCGTACCGGCATGGAAGTCGGTCGGGCTGGCCAGGCCCAGGCTGTTGTTCAAGCTGTTGCGCACATCGAAGCTGAGATTGTTCTGGCCGTAGTTGTAGCTCAGGTCGATGTTCAAGCCGCCTTCGGTGGAGGTCTTCAAGCCGCCCACCCACGACACGTCCTTGCTGACGTTGTAGATCTGCGGCAGGAAGCCGTCCGGATAGATTTCCGGGCGGTTGCGGTTATCGCCGGCAAAGCGGAAATAGCCGTTGGAGAGCACTTCGCGGCGGCTGACCATGCCGAACGAGTAGAAGGTCAGGTAGTCGGTGGGGCTGTATTCGCCATTGAAGGAGATCGCGCCCTGGTCGATGTCCGGATCGCCGTAGCGCTGCTCCACGCGGCCGCCGAACGGCAGTGCGCGGTTGGTCTGGTCCGAATGCCCGGCCTGCGCGGCCAGGTGTACCTTGCCGGTGCCGGCGAAGCTGAAGCCGGCATCGCCGGACAGCTGGTACTGCTCGCCATCGCCGGCGCTGTACTTGCCATAACGGCCATTGAGGCTGCCGCCTTCGCCGCTGCCCTTGAGCACCACGTTGATCACGCCGGCAATTGCGTCCGATCCGTATTGCGCCGACGCGCCATCGCGCAGCACCTCGATGCGCTCCACCGCCGCGATCGGAATGGTGTTGAGATCGGCCGGCGAGGACCCGCGGCCCTGAGTGTCGTTGAGATTGATCAGTGCGGTGCTGTGATAGCGCTTGCCGTTGACCAACACCAGCACCTGATCGGGCGAGAGGCCGCGCAGCTGCGCCGGGCGCACCGCGTCCGAGCCGTCGGAGATGGCCGGGCGGGGGAAATTGAGCGAGGGAATTGCGCGTGACAGCGCGGTCGCCAACTCGGTGGTGCCGGTCGATTCCAGTGCCTGTGGCGAGATGATGTCGATCGGCGATGCAGATTCAGCCACGGTGCGGTCCGCCACGCGGGTGCCGGTGACGATCAGCGTGTCGAGGGTTTTCTGGGCGGGAGCCTGCGACTGCGCGACTGCGGTTGATGCAGAAAACGACAAGGCAACAACAACAGCGACTGCGAGTGGACTGGACTTGCAATTCATGCGGTGACGACTCCGAGTGGGGAACGGATGCAGCGCAGGGGCCCCTCCCAGGCCGCGTCTGTTGCGGCACCTGCGGTGCGTTCTCAACCATTAACCACGCGTAACCGTATGTCAAATTTTGGTTATGTTGCGCATGCAACTGTCATTGAACGTATGCTTGTGCCAACGTTGTCATCGTGCACCAAAGTGAGGCGTGGATTGCATTTTCTTAACTGGAGCAACGGACCGCCTTGCCCCATTTTGGGCATCGATACCAGTTATGAAAGTTGTGCATCAAAACGTGATCTGCACCGCAACGGCGCTGCGTTGCGCAGGACCATGAAAAACCACTTCGATATTGTTGCCATCCGGATCAAGCACGAAGGCGGCGTAATAGCTGGGGTGATACGGGCGCAGGCCCGGTGCGCCGTTGTCGCGACCGCCGTGCGCCAGCGCAGCCTGATGGAAGGCATGCACCATGGCGACATCGCGGGCCTGGAAGGCCAGGTGATGGCGGCCGGTCAGTACGCCCTGCGCCACGGTGTCGCGGTCGGACACGAACAGTTCGTCGGCCCAGAAGAATCCTTCGCCTTCGCCGCCGATCGGCACGCCTAGCACGTCGAGCACGGCCTGATAAAAACGCCGGCTTGCCGGCAGGTCCTGCACCACCAGATGCAGATGATCGATCAGGCGGCCACGGCTCAACTGCGATGCTTCCATCTGAATGCTCGGACAAGGACAGGAACTGGCGTGATACCACGGAGCCGGCGCAGGCGTTGTCATGAGCATTGGCGCGGTCTGTGCCGTGCGGGATGGCTGGCGGCAGGCGGGCCTGTCAGGATGCGGGTGACTGCAGCGCCTGGTGATCGCGGCAGCAGGTACGCTGTCCATACGTTCGGTCGTGTTCGGTTGCATGCGCGTGGTGGATACGCAACCCAACGCACACGCCCCGGGCGGGCCGGGGCGTGTGGCGCAACGTGCGCGCTGCCGATGCAACACGCACGCATGGGCTGAAATCCAGTGTGCGATCATCAGAACGGGCGTGGTGGTTATGCAGGGCGTGCAGGCGTTGATCGTGTGCCCAGGCTGGCGTTGCCCCAGCCAGGCACCGACGAACGAACAACTCGGCAGATGACGCGTTTCACGCCCGCGCGCCGCGTGAAGCCGCACCCACAACGCACGTCATCACCCGTAGCTGGCCCACGCCGAGGTCGGCACCCCCGCCACCGACCTCACGACTGCATCAGCCAATTGCGCAGCGCCTCTGCAAGGACGCAGCGCTTACCAGCGGTAGTTGATGCGCCCGTACACATACGCACCATTGAAGCCGAACGGCGACAGGTTGCTGTACGGGAATTGCCCGCTGGTGGAGTTGGCGAAGTTGTTCTCGTCCGGGTATTCGTCCAGCAGGTTGTCTGCGCCCAGGGTGAGCGTCCAGCGGTCCACCTTGTAGCTGGCCGATGCATCCACCACCCACTTGGCGCCGAAGGTCTGGTCGTTGATCGCCGCGGCCGGGCGCGTGCTGTACTTGCCGTAGCGCGTCGCACCCAGGGCCAGCGTCCAGTGCTCTGAATTCCAGCTGCCGTTGACGAGGAACTTGTCGCGCGGAAAGCCTTCTTCGATGCGGCCACGCTCGGTGCGATCGATGCGCTCCAGGCTCAGCCCGTTGGCCGACAGCGCCGCCGGGTTGGCCGCCACGCGGCGCACTTCGGTTTCCGAGTAGTTGTAACCGGCCGTCAGGTCCACGCTGCTGGCGGCCAGCTGCCAGCGGTAGCTGCCCACCACGTCCACGCCACGCGTGCGCGTATCCACCGCATTGGTGAAGTAGCGCCCGCCGTTGATGCCGAAGATGCCCTGCGACTCCAGCAGCGTACGCACGCCGGTACCGGTGAGGTTGGACGACAGCACGATGCGGTCGTCCACATCGATCTGGTACGCATCCACGGTGAGGTAGAGCGCATCGGTGGGTTGCAGCACCAGGCCCAGGCTGTAGGACAGCGAGGTTTCCGCATCCAGCGGTTCGGCACCGAAGGCGCGCGCCACGTTGCTGTCGGCCGGGAAGGTGCGGATCTCGAACGGGTTCGGGTTGCCGGCCAGAAAGGTGGTGCTGGTGGACTGGAAATACTGCTGCGCCAACGACGGTGCGCGAAAGCCCGAAGCCACCGTGCCGCGCAGCGCGATCTTGTCGGTAAACGCATAGCGCGCCGACGCCTTGCCCGAGGCCTGGCTGCCGAAATCGCTGTAGTCCTCATAGCGCCCGGCAAGCCCGGCGGAGAACTTGTCGGTGAAGTCGGCCTCGATGTCGGCGTACAACGCGTAGCTGTCGCGCGAATACTGCCCGGATACGCTGGGTGCGAATCCGCCAAAGCCCTGGGCGCCGCCGGCCAGCGTGCCAGCCTGGAAATACGAGCCCACTTCGCCCGGCGACTGATTCCACTTTTCGTTGCGGTATTCGGCACCGAAGGCCACGGTTACCGGATACGCCAGGCCCCAGTCGAAACCGCGCTTGACGTCCAGGTTGACGATGTTCTGCGTGGTCTCCAGCGCGCCGTCGTAGAACGACATGGACGAGGTCGGCCCCAGGCTTACGTTGAGCGTGTTGCGGGTGTGGAAGTCGATGCGGTTGTAGCCGTAGTTGTAGCTGGCATCCCAGTCCCAGCCGCCGGCGGTGGAGCCGCGCACGCCGGCCACCAGCGAGCGGTCCTTGGCGTAGCTCTGGATCTCCGGCAAAAAGCCCTGCGGGTAGACCGACAGGATGTTCTGGCTGCTGCCCGGCGCACGGAAGAACGCGAACGAGGTGATGTCGCGGTTGCTGGCGGTGGCGAAGGCGTAGCCGGTGACGGCATCGCTGAACTGGTATTCGGTAGTGAGCGAGGCAGCCTGCGCATTGACGTCCGGGTCGCCGATCTTGAACGCCTTCTGTCCCACGGCCGGCTGCGAGACGCTGGGCGCGCCGGCATAGCCGCGTGCGCGGTCGGTCGGGTCCTGCTGGTTGAGCTGGGCCGCCGCGTGCAGCCAGCCGCGCTCGTTGCCATAGGCCACGCCGGTGTCGCCGGACAGCTCGTAGTTGTTGCCGTCGCCGGCCGAGTACTGGCCGAAGCCGGCCTGCAGGCTGCCGCCCTTCTCCGCGCCCTTGAGCACGATGTTGACCACGCCGGCGATGGCATCGGAGCCGTACTGCGCCGAGGCGCCGTCGCGCAGCACTTCCACCCGCGCGATGGCGGCCACCGGAATGGTGTTCAGGTCCACCGCAGCGGCGCCACGGCCGATGGTGCCGTTGAGGTTGAGCAGCGAGGAGGTGTGGCGGCGCTTGCCGTTGACCAGCACCAGGACCTGGTCCGGCGACAGGCCGCGCAGCTGCGCGGGGCGGATCGCGCTGGTGCCGTCGCTCAGCGCCGGGCGCGGGAAGTTCAGCGAGGGCAGGGCGCGCGCCAGCGCGGTCGCCAGCTCGGGGGTGCCGGTGGCCTGCAGCGACTCGGCGCTGATGATGTCGATCGGCGACTGCGATTCGGCCACGGTGCGGTCGGAGACGCGGGTGCCGGTGACGATCACCGTATCCAGGGTGTTGGCGGTGCTGGCCGGCGCGGCGGTCTGGGCCTGGGCGGGAGAGGCAAGCAGTGCAGCGACCACGGTGGTCGCAAGCGCGGAAGGGGGGATGTGCATGACAACTCCGATAACGGCAGCCCGAGCGGGGCCAACTAGACTGGGCGGGTGGCGATCACGGTCGTGCGACGCGCACGTGTTGTCCAACCTGAAGGCGCTAATTATTCGTTAACGCTAGAATGGCGTCGCAGGAGTGCTGCTCATCTGCTCATTCCTTTTCGTTCTATCGGATTGTTCATCAATGATTTCCCTGCGTAACTTCTCCATGCGACGCGGCGAGCGTCTGCTGTTTTCCAACGTCGACCTGACCATGCATGCCGGCTACCGTGTCGGTGTGGTGGGCCGCAATGGCACCGGCAAGTCGAGCCTGTTCGCCGCGGTCAAGGGCGAGCTGGAGGCCGACAAGGGCGATGTCGACCTGCCCGGCAAGGTGCGCACCGCCAGCGTCTCGCAGGAAACCCCGTCCTTGCCGGACCCGGCGCTGGCGTTCGTGCTCGGCGGCGATATCGAGGTATCCGCGGTGCTGCAGGAAGAGGCCGCGGCCACCGCGCGCGAGGACTGGGAAGCGGTCGCCAACGCGCACCAGAAGATGGCCGAGATCGGCGCCTATGATGCCGAGGCGCGCGCCGGCAAGTTGCTGCACGGCCTGGGCTTCCCGGCCGACACCCATCACCGTGCGGTGTCCTCGTTCTCCGGCGGCTGGCGGGTGCGCCTGAACCTGGCGCGCGCGCTGATGATGCCCAGCGACCTGCTGCTGCTCGACGAGCCCACCAACCACCTGGACATGGACGCGGTGCTGTGGCTGGAGCAGTGGTTGCTCAAGTACCCGGGCACCTTGCTGTTGATTTCGCATGACCGCGAATTTCTCGACAACGTGGCCACCCACACCCTGCACCTGCACGGCGGCACCGCCAAGCTGTATGTGGGCGGCTATACCGATTTCGAGCGCCAGCGCATCGAGCACCTGCGCCAGCAGCAGATCGCGCACGACAAGGAACAGGCCGAGCGCGCGCATCTGCAGAGCTTCATCGACCGCTTCAAGGCGCAGGCCAGCAAGGCCACCCAGGCGCAAAGCCGCATGAAGCGCCTGGCCAAGATGGCCGGCACCGAGGCGGTGCGCGCCGAGCGCGAATTCCGTATCCAGTTCGCCCAGCCCAATCGCTTGCCGTTTTCGCTGATCCGGTTGAATCATTTGCAAGCGGGCTACCCCGCTACCCTTCCCCCGCATGCGGGGGAAGGTGCCCAAAGGGCGGATGGGGGCAGCGCGACGACCGTCATCCTGCACGATGTCGGCTTCGGCCTGGAAGCGGGCGACCGTATCGGCCTGCTCGGTCCCAACGGCGCGGGCAAGACCACGCTGGTCAAGACCTTGGTGGGCGAGCTGGCACCGCTGTCGGGCGAGCGCAGCGCGCATCCGGATTTGCGCATCGGCTACTTCGCCCAGCACACGGTGGAATCGCTGCACGAAGGCCAGTCGCCGATGGATCACTTCCGCGAGCTGTCCCCGGATGGCGCCAACCAGGCGTTCCGCGATTTCCTGGGCAAATGGAACTTCGCAGGCGACCGCGCCTTCGAAGTGGTGGACGGCTTCTCCGGTGGCGAGCGCGCGCGCCTGGCACTGGCGCTGATCGCCTGGCAGCAGCCCAACGTGCTGCTGCTGGACGAACCGACCAACCATCTGGACCTGGAGATGCGCGAGGCCCTGGCCGAGGCGCTGAGCGATTTCGAAGGCGCCATCGTGATGGTCTCGCACGACCGCCATCTGATCGGCCTGGTCTGCGACAGTTTCTGGCGCGTGGCCGATGGCGTGGTCGAGCCGTTCGATGGCGATCTGGACGAATACGCCGCCTGGTTGCGCAGCCGCCCGGCCGCGCAAGGTACCAAGCAGAAGATGGCCGAAGTGGCGCCGACCCCGCCGCCGCCGACCAAACCGCTGCCGCCGAAAAAAGCCGTCAACCCGCACAAGCTGGCCAGCGCCGAAAAACGCGTCGGCGAGCTGGAAGCGGCGCTGGCGGCGCTGGACCGCGAACTGGCCAACCCCGGCAACTATGCCGACAGCGACAAGATGGCGGTGCTGGGCCGCGACCGTGAGGCCACCGCGCAGCAGTTGGCCGCCGCCGAGGCGGCGTGGATGGAGTTGATCGAGGGGGTGTAGGAGCGGGGACGCGATGATGGGGCCGGTGACGGTGCCTGTCGATCGATGATGCCTAGAGCTCGAAGGTGACGGAAGTGCGCTTCGCGCCCGTATCCTCATCCGGCGCTACGCGCCACCTTCTCCCACCGGGAGAAGGGAGCAAGCCGTAGCGCTGGTGACTAATGCCCCTCTGCCTGCGGGAGATGGGTTGGGGTGAGGGTACGGCGAAAGACAGCCATTTTGATGGAGAGGCCAGGTGAGGTGCGGCGTCGCCATCTCCCAAGAGAGGCTGTGTCGAGTGCACGCAGGCAATCACCACTGCAACGCATCCAACGTCACCCCAGCTTTTGCTCCACCAACAACCACGCAAGAAACTTCCTCCCAGCCTCGCTCTGCGGCCGCGAGCGCAGCCGCGTCAGCCAATAGCGTCCGGCGTCGATGGTGATCGGGAACGGGCACACCAGGCGCCCGGCATCCAGGTCCTGGCGGAACATCGGCAGCGGCAACAACGCCACGCCGGCGCCGGCTGCCGCGGCGCTGGCCAGGGTCAACGAGGAATCGAACATCGCCCCGCGTGCGGCGATCTCGGCCATGCCCGCTGCGCGAAACCACTGCGGCCATTCGTCCAGGCGGTACGAGCGCAGTAACGGCAGCTGCGCCCGATCGGCCGGTGCGTGCAGGCTGCGCGCCATGCTGGGTGCGCACACCGGCGCAAACGGCGCCTCCATCAGCGCATGGGCGATCTGGCCCTGCCAGTCGCCGTCGCCAAAACGGATCGCCAGATCCAGGCCTTCGCCGGCAAGGTCGACGCGGTTGTTGTGAGTCGACAGGCGCAGCTCGATTTCCGGATGCGCCGCATGAAAGGCGTCTACGCGCGGCAGCAGCCAGCCGGTGGCGAAGGTGCCCACCACGCCCACGCTGAGCACCTCGCGGTAACGGCCATCGGCAAAGCGCTCCAGAGTGGCGGCAATGCGGTCGAACGCGTCGCCGAGCACCGGTGCCAGCGCCGCGCCTTCGTCGGTCAGCGCCACGCCGCGTGGCAGGCGGTGGAACAGGCTGCTGCCCAGGTGCTGCTCCAGCGCCTTGATCTGGTGGCTGAGTGCGGCCTGGCTGACGCACAGCTCGTTCGCGGCGCGGGTCAGGTTTTGATGGCGCGCGGCGGCTTCGAAAGCGCGCAGGGCATTGAGCGGGAGGCGGGGGCGGGGCATGCGAAGAGATTAGGGCAACGCTGATCAAGTAGTCGCAACGGCCAGCGAACTGGCCGATCCGGCTCATGACGCACTTGGATCTACGATCAGCCGTCCTTCCATGCCCGTTTCCGGGCGCTGCGNGGCAACGCTGATCAAGTAGTCGCAACGGCCAGCGAACTGGCCGATCCGGCTCATGACGCACTTGGATCTACGATCAGCCGTCCTTCCATGCCCGTTTCCGGGCGCTGCGGGCCGCTTTTGCGGCCCCGCAGGCGCAACTATCCCGCCAAACGCACCCGCGCCAGGTACAGGTTCGCCAGGCCCAGGGCCACGAAGCAGCGGTTCGCGTTCTTGTCCAGCCCGCGATAACGCACCTTGGCAAAGCCCCACAGCCGCTTCACCACCGCGAACACGTGCTCGACACGGGCACGGATCTTCGACTTGTTGCGGTTCCGCTGGCGCTGCACCTCATTCACTTCGCCACGCTTGCGAACCCGCTGGTTGGTGAAGTCCCGGGCGTGCGGTGCATGCGTGCCGATCAGCGCCTTCTGGCTGGCGTAGGCGCTGTCTCCATAGACCCGGCGTTCCTCCCCGTGCAGCAGGTCTCCCAGCAGGTGCTTGTCATGCACATTGGCCGCCGTCACCGCCGCGCTATGCACCAGGCCGTTACGACTATCCACGCCGATGTGCAGCTTCATCCCGAAGTACCACTGCTGCCCCTTGCGGGTCTGATGCATGTCCGGATCGCGGGCCTTGTCCGCATTCTTCGTCGAACTGGGCGCGCCGATGATAGTCGCATCCACGATGGTGCCCGTGCCCACCTTCAGGCCACGTGCTTCCAATTCCCGGTTCACTTGCAAGAACAGCTCCGCCCCCAGCTCGTGCGTCTCCAGAAGGCGACGAAACTTCAGCAGTGTCGTCGCGTCCGGAACCCGCTCGCGGCCCAGGTCGATCCCCACGAACCGCCGCAGCGCCGTGCTGTCCAGTAGCGCTTCCTCGCAGGCCTCATCGGCCAGATTGAACCAGTGCTGCACCAAATACATCCGCAGCATCCGTTCCAGGCCGACCGGCGGCCGGCCATTGCCTGCCTTCGGATAGTACGGCTCGATCACCGCGCACAGTGCCGACCACGGCACGATCTGCTCCATCGTCGACAGGAACACATCCCGGCGCGTCGGCCGACGATGCTGCTCGAATCCACTGCCCTGATCGGCCGCCATCGCCAATGTCTGCTGTTTCATCGGTCGTTCCGATTTGAAGGAAGGGGCATATTTTCTCCGATAGGGACCGACTTGATCAGCGTTGCCNTGCCCTGATCGGCCGCCATCGCCAATGTCTGCTGTTTCATCGGTCGTTCCGATTTGAAGGAAGGGGCATATTTTCTCCGATAGGGACCGACTTGATCAGCGTTGCCTTAGTTCAATTCATGCCTGGGATCGAAACATCGCGATGGTCGGCCGCTACGCGCGCACCGATACTGCGACCTCTCTCAAGGAGGCAACCGCATGTTGAATCGGCGACAGTTCCTGCACGCAACCGGGGCGGGTTTGCTGCTTGCGGCGTCCAGACCCGCGTGGGCGCTCAGTCCGGCGGTGAATATGGACGATATGCTGCGGGCACACTGGGCGGAGATCGAACGTGGCACCGGCGGCCGCCTGGGCATCAGCCTGCTCGACAGCGCCAGCGGCTGGCGCATCGGGCAGCGCGAGAACGAGCGCTTCCCGATGTGCAGCACCTTCAAACTTGTATTGGCTGCCGCGGTGCTACAGCGGGTGGATGAGGGCCAGCTCTCGCTGGCGCAACCGGTCAAGATCCGTGCCTCCGACATGCTCGAGCATGCCCCGATCACCGAGCGCCATGTCGGCGGTTCGCTGAGCGTGGCCGAGCTCTGCCGGGCGACGATGATCCATAGCGACAACCCGGCGGCCAACCTGCTGTTTCCGCTGGTCGGCGACCCGGCCGGGGTGACCGCCTTCCTGCGCAGCATCGGCGATGCCAAGACGCGCAGCGACCGCTACGAGCCGGAGATGAACCAGTTCGCGCCCGGTGAGCCGCGCGACACCACCACCCCTGCGGCAATGGCATCCACGCTGCGCACGCTGCTGCTCGGCGACGCGCTGCAGCCTGCCTCGCGCAGGCAGCTGACCGACTGGATGATCGACAACCGCACCGGCGACAACTGCCTGCGCGCGGGGCTCACGGCCGACTGGAAAATCGGCGACAAGACCGGCAGCAACGGCACCGACACCCGCAACGACATCGCCATCCTCTGGCGGCCGAAGGATAGGGCGCCATTGCTGCTGACCACGTACTTGAACGGGGCCAAGGTCGACGGCTCAGCACGCGATGCGGCGTTGAAGGATGTCGCGTCCGCCGTTGCCGCTGCAGTCGCAGCAGCAGACACGTTCGCCCGGTGACCGCAGGCGCGGCGGCGGCATCCGTAGGCGCGCACCTGGGCGCGATTGGGGCGTTACCGGTACAGCCGGTCGCGCCCGGGTGCACTCCTACGCGAGGATGCTGCACGCAATGAAGGGGGCGAGCGTCAGCCTGCGTAGGAGCGACCCCGGTCGCGAGGCCGTCGCGTCATGGGCAGGCCCTCGCGGCAGGGCCACTCCTGCGACATGACTCGAAGCATGCGCGCTATCGTTTCATCCTGACGCGCATGGCGCGCCTAGCGGCGCTTGCTGCGTGGCGCCGTGGCCGCCTGCTGCGTCTCCGGCATCAATTCCAGTGCCGACGGCGTGGTGCGCAGCATCGGGCGGAACGCAATGGGGTGGGTACGGCGGCGTGCAAACCGCAGCAGCCGCGACAGCGTGAAGCCGGCCAGCGCCAGCAGCATCACCGCAAAGCAGACCGGCAAGGCGGCCGGGCCGAACTTCTGCATCGCACCGCCGGCCAGCGCCGGGCCGATGGTCGCGCCCACGCCATGTACCAGCAACAAACTGCTGCAACCCGACAGCAGGTCTTCGCGCGGCAGGTAATCGAGCATGTGCGCAACCGCCAACGGGTACAGCGAAAACGCCAGCCCGCCATAGACGAAGAACAGCACGAACAGCAAGGTGGTCTGCGCCTGCACCATCGGCACGGCTGCGGCGATGGCAACGCCGGCCGCCAGGACGCTCACCGCAGCCAGGCCGATGCGGCGGTCATGCCCATCGCTGATGCGCCCGATCGGCCACTGCAGTACCGCGCCGCCGACGATGGCGGTGAGCATGAGCATCGCCACGCCGTCGGCATCCAGCCCGATGCGGTTGGCGTACACCGGCAGCAGGCCCCAGAACGCGCCCATCGTCAGGCCGGAAAGGCCGGCGCCAATCGTCGCTACCGGCGCCAACGCATACAACGTGACCAACCGCAGCCGCGAAACCTGCGGCACGTCGGGCGGGATCAGCCGGGTGGTCATCACCGGCAGGACTGCTGCACAGAACAGGATCGCCGTCAGCGTGAACATTGCCGGAGCACCTGCATCACCGATGGGCAGCAGAATCTGCCCCAGTGCCAGCGCCGACAGGCTGATCGCCATGTACACCGAGAACACCCGGCTGCGCCGGCGCGCATCCGGCTCGGCGTTGAGGCAGCTTTCGATCACCGTGTACAGGCCTACCAGCGCCGCACCGGTGACCAGCCGCAGCACGCCCCAGCCCCAGGGGTCGAGCCAGATCGGATGCAGCAGCACCGCAATGGCCGCCAGCGACGCATAGAACGCGAAGGCGCGGATATGCCCGATGCGCCGGACTAGCGGCGGTGCGAAGAAGGTGCCGAGAAAGAGGCCGGCGAAGTAGCCGGACATGATCAGCCCCAGCGCACGCGCATCGAAGCCGGCCAACCCGCCGCGCACGGCGAGCAGCGTGCCTAGCAGCCCGCTACCGGTCAGCAGCAAGGCAACGCCAAGCAGCAGGGCGGTCAACCGCAGCATGGATGCGGCACTCGTGGGGAGAACGTCGCGTCGATCACGGCATCGAGTGTAACAGTCCGGTGGATGCCGCCAGCGCGGCCTTGGCGTGATATGGCTGGCAGATTCGCAGCGAATCATCGGCAGCAGACGAGTCAGCGCAGGGGACGCAAATCGCCGCAGGCACGCGGCTTTGCGCATGCACTGGCAGTGCGTGCGTCGCGTCGGTCGCCAGTGCGCGCTCGCGTGCCAACGCGCGGTACGTGGCGGCACGGCTGCGCGCCTCAACGGTGGCGAGCGATTCGCCAGCGCGGCGACCGCGCCGGCTTCGCCATGCAGTGCGGCGCGCGGTTGCGCCAGCGCGCGCGCATCCGTCTAGACTCTGCGCCCCTACATCGTCTTCCAATAGCGTCTTCATGCCCATCTATGCGTTCCAGTGCACGACCTGCGGCCACTCGTTCGACCGCCTGCAGAAGATGGCCGACCCCGACCCGCAGAGCTGCCCGGCCTGCGCCGCAGCCACCATCAAGCGCCAGGTCACCGCCCCGTCGTTTCGCTTGTCCGGTAGCGGTTGGTACGAGACCGATTTCAAGTCGGCCGGCGAAAAGAAGAAGAACCTCACCGATACCAGCGGCGGCGGCGATGCCAAGCCAGCAGCTGCCAGCGACAGCAAACCGGCCGCTCAGGCCGCCCCGGCCCCGGCCAAGCCGGCGTCCGACAAAGCGTGATCACGGCAAGGCGCGGCCGGGTCGCCAGACTGGCGCTGCGCGTCTGTGCACGGCAGGGCGCCTGGCCCGGCGACAGCGCAGCCAGGCGTCGAACCGGATCAGCGTGCGTCGAAGCGCGCGCGGCACCCATCGTTGACCCAGACGGTGGAGCGGCGTGGGTCGTAGCCCCAGGTGCGGCCTTCCTCGCAACGGGTATCGGACAGCTGCCGGGTCAGCACCGGGCGGCCGGCGCGGCCGTTCCAGTCGCAGGTGCGCAGGCGGCGGTCGTCGCTGCTGCAGGTCACCGAGTAAGTGCCCTGGGGGCCGCCACCGTACCGGTCATCGCGGTCCCAGCCGCCACCGCGGGCCTGCGCAAACTCGGCCCGGCACCCGTCGTCCACCTGGATCCGGCCGTTTTCCTGGTGCCAGTTGCGGCCTTCCACGCAGGGGGTGCCCGAGAGCTGGCGCACGATCATGGCGCGCCGCCAGCCGGTATTGCAGATCGCCTGGCGCTGGTCGCGGCTTTCGCAGCGCACGGTGCCGGCAGCGGCATTGCCGGGGCGGTCGTCGCCGCCATTCCAGCCGCCACCGCCACCGCCCCAGCCGCCGGCCTCGATGAAGCGGCCGCGGCAGCCATTGTCCACCCAGACGCGGCCGCGGTCGCTGCCCCAATTGCGGCCTTCGATGCAGCGGGTGCCGGAGATGTTCTCCACCAGCGCGGCACGCCCACGGAACGGGGTATCGCATTCGCGGCGGCGATTATCGTTGCTGGAACAGGTGATGCTGGGGCCATTGAAGCCGCGGTCCTGCGCGGCAGCGGGGCGGCTGCCGAGTGCGCCACCGAGGGCGATCAGACTGAAGCCGGAGATCAGCAGGGCGGTGCGCAGCATCGAGGCGTCCTTGGTGCGGGAGGGGCGTAGTGCCTATTCAGCCGGGCGCTGACTTAAGCGCCGGTGACCGCCGCCGCATTTGCTCCTGCCGGCCGCCGGCCCCAGAATATCCGGCTTTCCGACGCTGTCCTGCGTCGGGTTTTCAGCGGAGCTTTCGATGCGTACCCACTTCTGCGGCCTGGTCGACGAGACCTTGATCGGCCAAACCGTCACTCTCGCCGGCTGGACCGACGTGGCCCGCAACCTGGGCGGGGTGTGCTTCATCGATCTGCGCGACCACGAAGGCATCGTGCAGGTGACGGTGGAGCCGGCCGAGGGCGACGCCAACTCCGCCGACGTGTTCAAGGTGGCCGCCAGCCTGGGTTACGAGGACGTGCTGCAGGTCGAAGGCGTGGTGCGTGCGCGTCATGCGGTCAACGACAAGCTGCGCTCCGGCAAGGTGGAAGTGATCGCCACGCGCATCACCATCCTCAACAAGGCCGCGCCGCTGCCGTTCCACGCGCATGAAAACCCGGGCGAGGACACCCGCCTGAAGTACCGCTATCTGGACCTGCGCCGCCCGGAGATGCAGCGCATGCAGCGCACCCGCATCAAGCTGGTGCAGGCGCTGCGCCGGCATCTGGACGCACGCGACTTCCAGGACATCGAAACCCCGATCCTGACCAAGGCCACCCCGGAAGGCGCACGCGACTTCCTGGTGCCGGCGCGCATGCATCCGGGCGAGTTCTACGCCTTGCCGCAGAGCCCGCAGCTGTTCAAGCAGATCCTGATGGTGGCCGGTTTCGACCGCTACTACCAGATCGCGCGCTGCTTCCGCGACGAAGCGCTGCGCGCCGATCGCCAGCTGGAATTCACCCAGCTCGATATGGAATTCGCCTTCGTGCGCGAGCGCGACGTGCAGGATTTCGTCGAAGACATGATCCGCGCCATCTTCGCCGAAGTGGTGGATGTCGAGCTGGCTGCGCAGTTCCCGCGCGTGACCTGGGCCGAGGCGATGCGTCGCTACGGCTCGGACAAGCCGGACCTGCGCATCGCGCTCGAACTGGTCGACGTGGCCGAATTGGTCAAATCCAGCGAATTCCCGGTGTTCACCGCCGCTGCCAACGATGCCGATGGCCGTATCGCCGCGCTGCGCATCCCCGGCGGTGCCACGCTGTCGCGCAAGCAGATCGACGACTACGCCGCGCACGCTGCCAAGTACGGTGCCAAGGGCCTGGCCTACATCAAGCTGTCGGAGACCGGCGAGGTGAGTTCGCCGATCGCCAAGTTCTTTTCCGAAGACGCGTTTGCCGCGCTGCTCAAGCACATCGGTGCGGGCAAGGGCGACATCGTGTTCTTCGGTGCCGGCGGCTACAACACCGTGTCCGATTTCATGGGCGCGCTGCGCCTGAAGGCCGGCAAGGAGTTCAACCTGGTCGCCGAGGGCTGGGCGCCGCTGTGGGTCACCGATTTTCCGATGTTCGAATGGGACGACGAAGCGCAGCGCTACGTCGCCCTGCATCACCCCTTCACCGCACCGGCGGTGGACGATATCGCCGACCTGCGCGCCAATGCCCGCACCGCGGTGTCGCGTGGCTACGACATGGTGCTCAACGGCAATGAAATCGGCGGCGGCTCGATCCGTATCCACCGCCCGGACATGCAGAGCGCGGTGTTCGAGCTGCTCGGTATCGGCGCCGAAGAAGCACGCGCCAAGTTCGGCTTCCTGCTGGATGCATTGAACTACGGCGCGCCGCCGCACGGCGGCATCGCCTTCGGTATCGACCGTATCGCCGCGCTGATGGCCGGCACCGAGTCCATTCGCGACGTGATCCCGTTCCCCAAGACCACCGGCGCGCAGGACCTGATGACCGACGCCCCGTCGCCGATCGCCGCCGAGCAACTGGCCGAAGTGCACGTGCAGGTGCGTCCCAAGCAGGCCTGACCTGCACCGGGCATGGCCACGCCAAGTGCGTGGCCAGGCAGCGCTGCTTGGCCGCACGCAGCCAACACCGCGCTCCGGATCGGAGCCGTTGATGCCTTCGTAGAAAGCTGTGGGCAGGAGCCGCCATGCAAGGCATGGCACACCGCGCCGCCATGCCACCGCGACCCCGGTCCCTGCTGCAGGCAATACCGAAGCCGGCGCCCATCGCAGATCCGGCCCAGCTTCCCACTTCCAACTTCCCAGGCCGCGTCCTCTGCTTGTCGCTCGCCCCGGCTCCGGCTCTCGCTCTTACGATTCCCGATTCCCCACGCTTGCACCACCAACCGCGCATGCGACAAGCTGCCACGTCCATCCGGCACGAGAAGCCCGCATGACCCGCATCCGCCGCGCCACGCCGGACGATGCCGAAGCGTTGTCGCTTCTGGCTGCGCAGACCTTTACCGAAACCTTCGGCCATCTCTACCCGCAGGAAGACCTGCGCGGCTTTCTCGAAGAGACCTATGCGGTGGAGCGTGCGCGCATCGTGCTGGCGCATGCGGACTATGCGATCTGGCTGCTGGAGCTGGATGACCTGCTGGTCGGCCACGCCGCCGCCGGCCCGTGCGGGTTGCCGCATGAGGACGTGCGTCCCGGCGACGGGGAGCTCAAGCGCCTGTATCTGCTCAAGGACTATCAAAGCAGCGGCTGGGGCAGCCGATTGTTCGAGACCGCACTGGAGTGGCTGCAGCGCGACGGCCCGCGCACCCTGTGGATCGGGGTGTGGTCGGAAAACTTCGGCGCCCAGCGCTTCTATGCGCGCTACGGTTTCGAGAAGGTGGGCGAGTACGATTTTCCGGTCGGCAAGATCGTCGACCGCGAGTTCATCCTTCGGCGTGGGCCGATCGCTGCCGCGGGATGAATGGGGGGGGATTGGGGGATTCGGGATTGGCGTGGGGCGCCGCGCCACGTCTGTTCACGCGCCAGCGCCGGGCGCTCGTACACTGCAGGTCCTGCGCTGCGTTCGCCGTGCCCGACGCCTGCGCGCCACGTTCCGGTCCTCCTGCCTTTGTCCAGCGCATCTTCGGCCCTTGCAGTCACGCCGCGACGCAGCTCGCGCAAACAATCGACCACCACCACCGCCGATGTGCTGTTGGTGCATGGCATCTGGAATACCGCGCACTGGCTGCTGCCACTGGCCCGTCGGCTGCGTGGCGACGGGCTGGCGCCGGCACTGTTCGGCTACGCCAGCGTGCTGGGCGGTCCGGCGCAGGCGGTGCCGCAGCTGATCGCGCGCGTGCGCAGCAGCGGGGCGCAGCTGCTGGTCTGCCACAGCCTGGGCGGGCTGATGGCGTTGCAGGCCTTGCGCGACGCGCCCGACCTGCCGGTGCGGCGGGTGGTCTGCCTGGGCTCGCCGCTGCGCGGCAGCGCTGCCGCGCGCGGGCTGGCCCGGCGCGGTGGCGTCTGGGCCATGGGACGCAGCGCCGCGCTGCTGCAGCAGGGCTTTGCGCAGTGGGACGGTGCGGCCGAGATCGGTCAGGTGGCCGGCTGCATCCCGCGCGGCGTCGGCCGTTGGCTGGCGCCACTGGACGGCGACTCCGACGGCACCGTGTCGCTGGCCGAAACCCGCTTGCCGGGGCTGCGCGACCACTGCGTGGTGCAGGCCAGCCACAGTGGCCTGCTGCGCTCGCCGGCCGCCGCCGCGCAGGCGCTGGCCTTCCTGCGCCTGGGCCGCTTTCGGCATTGAACATCCGCTGGCGCATGTTGCTGCCCCGGTGAGTGCAAGCAATCAGGTAAAATCCGCGCCCTGTCATCCAAGCCAGTCTGGAACCACTCATGGGTAGAGGCCCCTCCATCGAAGGCCGCAAGAACGCCTCCGACGCCAAGCGCGGCAAGATGTTCACCAAGATCATCCGCGAGATCAGCGTGGCCGCCCGCGCCGGCGGTGGCGATCCGTCCAACAACCCGCGCCTGCGCACCGCCATGGACAAGGGCCTGTCGGCGAACATGTCCAAGGACGTGATCGAACGCGCCATCAAGAAGTCCACCGGCGAGCTGGAAGGGGTGGAATACGAAGAAATCCGCTACGAGGGCTACGCGCCCGGCGGCGTGGCGGTGATCGTGGATTGCCTCACCGACAACCGCGTGCGCACCGTGGCCGACGTGCGCCACGCCTTCAGCAAGTGCGGCGGCAACATGGGCACCGAGGGCTCGGTGGCCTTCATGTTCAAGCGCCTGGGTGTGCTCAGCTTTGCAGCCGGTGCCAATGAAGACGCGCTCACCGACGCCGCCATCGAAGCCGGCGCCGACGACGTGGTGGTGTACCCGGAAGACGGCGCCATCGACGTGCTGACCGCCCCGGACGCCTTCGCCCAGGTCAGGGACGCCCTGGCCGCAGCCGGCCTGGAGCCCGCGCACGCCGAAATCACCTTCCGCGCCGAAAACGACATTGCCGTGGACGGCGACACCGCCGTGCAGGTACGCAAGCTGCTGGACATGCTCGAAGACCTGGACGACGTGCAGGACGTGTATTCGAACGTCGATCAAGCGGCGTTTGGCGCCTGATGCAGGTGGGGATGGCGGGATTGGGCATTCGGGATTCGCAACAGCGATGGGCGCACTGCGCTGCACGCAGGTTACCAATCCCCAATCTCCAATCCCCAATCCCGGCCCGCCAATGACCCGCATCCTGGGCATCGATCCCGGCTCGCAGCGCACCGGGGTTGGCATCATCGATATCGACCAGGGCGGTCGCAGCCGGCATGTGCACCATGCGCCAGTGATGCTGCTGGGCGAGGGCGACTTCTCCCAGCGGCTCAAGCGGCTGCTGCACGGGCTGGGCGAGTTGATCGAGACCTACAGGCCGGATGAAGTGGCGATCGAAAAGGTCTTCATGGGCAAAAGCGCCGATTCGGCGCTCAAACTCGGCCACGCCCGCGGTGCGGCGATCTGCGCGGTGGTCATGCGCGACCTGCCGGTGCACGAGTACGCGGCCACCGAAATCAAGCTTGCGCTGGTCGGCAAGGGCGGCGCGGACAAGCTGCAGGTCCAGCACATGGTGGGCATCATGCTCAACCTCAAAGGCAAGCTGCAGCCCGACGCCGCCGATGCACTGGCCGTCGCCATCACCCACGCCCACGTCCGCGCCACCGCGCAGCGTCTGGGCGTCAACACCCAACAGGCCTGGAGCCGCAAGAGATGAGTATTGGGATTCGGCAGTCGGGATTGGGGATTCGCAACGGCGGGTCCGCGCACGCTGTGCCGCTCCGGTGTTGCGCGGCCGTCTGTAACGGCAGCGAGGGAATTTGCCAATCCCCAATCCCGAATGCCCAATCCCGGCACCGCAGCGGCGGTGCCCAATGATCGGCCGTCTGCGCGGGATTCTGGCCTACAAGCAGCCGCCGTGGCTGGTGATCGACGTGGGCGGGGTGGGGTACGAGCTGGAGGCGCCGATGAGCACCTTCTACGACCTGCCCGATGTCGGTCGCGACGTCATCCTGTTTACCCATTACGCGCAAAAGGAAGACAGCGTCGCGCTGTACGGCTTCCTGCGCGAGGGCGAGCGGCGCTTGTTTCGCGATGTGCAGAAGGTCACCGGCATCGGCGCCAAGATCGCGCTGGCGGTGCTGTCTGGGGTCAGCGTGGACGAGTTTGCCCGCCTGATCACCAGCGGCGACATTACCGCGCTCACGCGCATTCCCGGTATCGGCAAGAAGACCGCCGAGCGCATGGTGGTGGAGCTACGCGACCGCGCGGCCGACTTCAGCAGCGGAGCGCCGATCACCGGCCAGCTCGGTCCGGACGCGGTGTCCGAAGCCACCGTCGCCCTGCAGCAACTGGGCTACAAGCCGGCCGAGGCCGCACGCATGGCACGCGAGGCCGGGGCAGAAGGCGACGATGTCGCCACGGTCATCCGCAAGGCCCTCCAGGCCGCATTGCGTTAAGCAGCCTCGGCCTTTCTCATTCTTCACGCCCTTCGGCGATACCCTGCCCACTCATGTCACAGACCTCCACTCCTGCAGCGGGCCATGGCCACGCGCCCGTCAACGGCCACATGGCCCTGGTCATCGGCGCCATTGGTGTCGTCTTCGGCGATATCGGCACTAGCCCGCTGTACACCCTGAAGGAGGCGTTCTCGCCGCACTACGGCTTGACCAGCGACCACGACACCGTGCTCGGCGTGCTGTCGCTGGCATTCTGGGCGCTGATGATCACGGTGACGCTCAAGTACGTCACCATTATCATGCGCGCCGACAACGACGGCGAGGGCGGCATCATGGCGCTGATGGCGCTGGCCCAGCGCACCCTCAAGCAGGGCTCGCGCTCGGCGTACGTGGTGGGCATTCTCGGCATCTTCGGCGCCTCGCTGTTCTTCGGCGACGGCGTGATCACCCCGGCCATCTCGGTGATGGGCGCGGTGGAAGGCCTGGAGATCGCCGCGCCCAGCCTGCATCCCTTCATCGTGCCGATCACCGTGGTGGTGCTGCTGCTGGTGTTCATGGCCCAGCGCTTCGGCACCGAAAAGGTCGGCAAGGTGTTCGGGCCGATCACCTGCCTGTGGTTCCTGTCGCTGGGGGCGATCGGCATCTGGAACATCGTCGACGCGCCGGAGGTGATGAAGGCCTTCAACCCCTGGTGGGCGATCCGCTTCTTCATGGAGCACGGCTGGCACGGCGTGTTCATCCTCGGCGCGGTGGTGCTGGCGGTGACCGGCGGCGAGGCGCTGTATGCGGACATGGGCCATTTCGGCGCGCGCCCGATCCGCCACGGCTGGTATTTTTTCGTACTGCCGATGCTGCTGCTCAATTACCTGGGCCAGGGCGCGCTGGTGCTCAATCACCCATCCGCACTGAAGAACCCGTTCTTCGAGGCGGTGCCGGGCTGGGCGCTGTATCCGATGATCATTCTGGCCACGCTGGCGGCGGTGATCGCCTCGCAGGCGGTGATCACCGGCGCCTATTCGGTGGCCCGCCAGGCCATGCAGCTGGGCTATATCCCGCGCATGCTGGTCAAGCACACCTCGCGCGACACCATCGGCCAGATCTACGTGCCCGGCATCAACTGGTTGCTGATGGTGATGGTGATCGCGCTGGTGCTGATCTTCCGCAGCTCCACCAATCTGGCGGTGGCCTACGGCATCTCGGTGTCGATGACCATGTTGATCGACACCCTGCTGCTGGCGCTGGTGGCGCGCGCGCTGTGGCCGCGCTGGCGCAGCTGGGTGCTGCCGCTGTGCGTGGTGTTCTTCATCATCGAACTGGCCTTCGTCGTCGCCAACGGCGCAAAGCTGCTGCAGGGCGCCTGGTTCCCGCTGGCGCTGGGCATCGTGGTGTTCACCCTGATGCGCACCTGGCGCCGCGGCCGTGCGCTGTTGCGCGAAGAGATCCGCAAGGACGGTATCCGCATCGACAGCTTCCTGCCCGGGCTGATGCTGGCGCCGCCGGCGCGCGTGCCCGGCATGGCGGTGTTCCTGACCGCCGATCCGATGGTGGTGCCGCATGCGTTGATGCATAACCTCAAGCACAACAAGGTGCTGCACGAACGCAACATCTTCCTCAACGTGGACACGCTGCCGATCCCGTACGCGCCGGCGGACAAGCGGCTGCAGATCGAATCGATCGGCGACGAGTTCTACCGCGTCTATGTGCGCTTCGGCTTCATGGAAACGCCGGACGTGCCGCTGGCGCTGATGCGTTCCTGCGACCAGGGCGGCATCCATTTCGACCCGATGGACACCACCTTCTTCGCCAGTCGCGAGACCATCGTGGCCAGCGCCAACCGCGGCATGCCGATCTGGCGCGACAAGCTGTTCGCGCTGATGCATCGCAATGCCGCCCCGGCGACTGGCTTCTTCCGCATCCCCGGCAACCGCCTGGTCGAGTTGGGCGCGCAGGTCGAGATCTGAGGCCGCCGGTGGCGGCCCGGGAGTGGGGATTGGATATTCGGGATTGGCAAGAGCGTAGCGCCGGAGGCGCCCCGCGGCCCATACTAGTGCGCTGCCAATCCCGTCTGCCGAATCCCTAATCCCCGCCCTAATGGACCGCATCATCGCCAGCAGCTCCACCCGCGAAGACGATGCCGCCGATGCGAGCATCCGGCCCAAGCGCCTGGCCGATTATCTTGGCCAGCAGCCGGTGCGCGAGCAGATGGAGATCTACATCCAGGCGGCCAAGGCGCGCGGCGAGGCGATGGACCATGTGCTGATCTTCGGGCCGCCGGGCCTGGGCAAGACCACGCTCAGCCATGTCATCGCCAACGAGCTGGGCGTCAGCCTGCGCGTGACCTCCGGCCCGGTGATCGAAAAGGCCGGCGATCTGGCCGCGCTGCTGACCAACCTGCAGCCGCACGATGTGTTGTTCATCGACGAGATCCATCGCCTGTCGCCGGTGGTGGAAGAAGTGCTGTACCCGGCGATGGAAGATTTCCAGATCGACATCATGATCGGCGACGGCCCCGCGGCGCGCTCGATCAAGATCGATCTGCCGCCATTCACGCTGATCGGCGCCACCACGCGTGCCGGCCTGCTGACCGCGCCATTGCGCGACCGCTTCGGCATCGTGCAGCGGCTGGAGTTCTATTCGCCGGCCGAGCTGACCCGCATCGTGATCCGTTCGGCGGCGATCCTGGGCATTGACTGCACGCCCGAAGGCGCGGCCGAGATTGCGCGTCGCGCCCGTGGCACCCCGCGTATCGCCAACCGGCTGTTGCGCCGGGTGCGCGACTACGCCCAGGTCAAGGCCGCCGGCCATATCGATCTGCCGGTGGCGCAGGCGGCCATGCAGATGCTGAAGGTGGATCCGGAAGGATTCGACGAGCTCGACCGCCGCATGCTGCGCACCATCGTCGAGCATTTCGATGGCGGCCCGGTCGGCGTGGAATCGCTGGCCGCCTCTCTGTCGGAAGAACGCGGCACGCTGGAAGACGTGATCGAGCCCTACCTGATCCAGCAGGGCTTTTTGATCCGCACCGCGCGCGGCCGCATGGCCACCCACAAGGCCTACATGCACCTGGGCCTGAAACCGCCACGGGACCGCGCGCCAGGGTTCGGCGAGCCGGGAGAGCTGTTCTGATGACGCTCCGTTCGTCGCGCGCCCAGGCCGTCTTGACCAACAATCCGTGCCCATGACCGCCGATTCCCGACTCCCGATTCCCCACTCCCCGCCTGTATTCAGTTGGCCGACACGCGTTTACTGGGAAGATACCGACGCCGGCGGGGTGGTTTACCACGCGCGCTACGTCGCCTTTCTGGAGCGTGCGCGCACCGAATGGATGCGCGCGGTCGGTTACGGGCAGGAGGCGATGCGCCAGCAGCATGGTCTGGTGTTCGCGGTCCGCTCGATGCAACTGGATTTCCTCAAGCCGGCCCGGCTCGACGACGCGCTGTCGGTGTCGGCGGTGGTGTTGAAATGCAAACGGGCCAGCCTGCTGTTCGCGCAGTCGGTGCGCCGCGAGGGCGAAGTGCTGTTGACCGCTCAGGTGCGCATCGCCGCACTCGGCGCCAGCGACTTCCGCCCCTGCGGCATGGACGACGCGGTGTACGACGTATTGAAAGCTCTAGAAACCCCAGAATCCGATTACTGAGGAACGAACGGATGTCGATTGCATTGCTCCTGGCCCTGCAGGACACGGTAGTGGAAGCGCTACCCCAGGAAGTCACCGCGGCCGCGGCGCAAACCGCCACGGCGGCGCACAACAGCAGCATCAACTACGTGGACCTGATCCTGCGGGCCAGTATCCCGGTCAAGATCATCGTGCTGCTGTTGCTGATCGGCTCGTTCATCAGCTGGGTCATCATTTTCCGCAAGGCGCGCGCCTTCAAGCAGGCCAACCGCGAGGCCGACGAGTTCGAGAACCGCTTCTGGTCCGGCGCGGATCTGGCCAAGCTGTACGCCTCGGCGACCGACCGCAACCGTACCGTGGGCGGTCTGGAATCGATGTTCGAAAGCGGCTTCCGCGAGTTCTCGCGGCTACGCGACCGCCGTCGCCTGGATGCGCGCGTGCAACTGGAAGGCGCGCAGCGCGCCATGCGCACTGCCTTCACCCGTGAGGTCGACCAGCTCGAGCGCAATCTCGAATTGCTGGCCAACATCGGCTCCACCGCGCCCTACGTCGGCCTGGTCGGTACCGTGTTCGGCATCATGGTGACCATGCACGACATGGTCAGCAGCGGTGAGCAGGCCGGTATTGCGGCCGTGGCGCCGGGTATCTCCGAAGCGCTGTTCGCCACCGCCATCGGCCTGTTCGTGGCGATTCCGGCGGTGTGGGCCTACAACCGCTTCACCACCCGCGTGGAACGGCTGTCGGTGCGCTACGAAACCTTCGCCGACGAGTTCAGCTCCATTCTGCAGCGCCAGGCTGGCGCGGACGAGTGATGCGCGGCCCCGGTATGCACCCGCACGGTTTGATGCGGGGCGTGGCCGGGCGAGCCAGTCGCGTCGATGCGCAGCGTCACGCGCGGCTGTCCCTTCCCCGGGCGCCGCGCGACCCCGCTGCCGCCCGGCGCCGAGGATTAATTAGGAACGTTTCGCGATGATCTCCGGTATTTCCCGCCGCAAGAAGCGCAAGCTCAAATCCGACATCAACGTCGTGCCGTACATCGACGTGATGCTGGTGCTGCTGATCATCTTCATGGTGACCGCACCGTTGCTGACCCTGAGTACCGACGTCAGCCTGCCCAGCTCGCGCGCCAAGGCGCTGGAGAGCAAGCAGGACCCAGTAGTGGTGGTGGTCGCCGCCGATGGTCAACTGGCGCTGCAATTGCCCAAGGGCAAATCGCAGGCAATGGACGTCAATGCGCTGCAGGCGCAACTGGCTGCCATCGTGGCGCAGGACAAGGATGCCCGCGTGGTGGTGGCCGGCGATCGTGCCGCCCCGTACCAGAAGATCATGGACGCCATCGATGTGCTCAAGCAGGCCAAGGTCGAGAAGGTGGGCCTGATTTCCGATTCCGGCGGCACCGCAGGCAGCGATGCACGCTGACGCATTCCCCACGCAAGGTGCGCGCGAGGACGGCTGGCTGCGGCCGGTGGTCCTGGCCCTGGTCGTGCATGTACTGGTCGCGCTGGTGTTCATCGCCGGCTGGCTGTGGTCGCCGGAGCGTTCGGTGGAACCGGCTGCGGGCGACCCCAGCATGGAGGCCTCGCTGGACGTCTCCGCTGCCGAGGCGCGCGTGGCGCGTCAGGCGCTGAAGGCCACCCCGGTGGAGGCACCGCCACCACCGGCACCGTTGCCCGAGCCTGCGCCGGAAGACAGCGTGCCGCCGCCACAGCCGATTCCCGAACCGCGACCGCAGGACGCGCCTACGCCCCAACAGGCGCAGGCGCAGGAGCGCGTGGCCCAGCCGGACAAGGTCGATCAGGACAAGGTCGATGCATTGGCCATTTCCGCTGAAAAGGCCAAGCAGGAACAGGAAGCCAAGCGTCGCCAGGAGCAGATCGACCTGACCGAGCGCAAGCGCCAGGAAGAGGCCGAGCAGAAACTTCGCCTGGCCAAGCAGCAGGAAGAGGCCGACGCCAAGAAGAAGCAGGCCGCCGCGCAGCAGGCCGCCGCCGATGCCGAGCGCGAGAAGAAGATTGCCGAGATCCGCCGCCAGCGCGAGCAGGCCACCAAGGAAGCGGCGCTGGCCGAACAGAAGTTGCGCCAGGTGGCCGCTGCGCGTGCGCAGCAAGCCTCTGCCGCCGCGGCGACCAGCGCGCAGCCGACTGCAGGGCAGGGTGGCACCAGTACCGACCTGTCGGCCAAGTACGCCGCCGCGATCCAGCAGAAGGTGCTGGCGCAGTGGGTGCGTCCGCCCTCCGTGCCGGCCGGCCAGAAGTGCACCATCAACATCCGTCAGCTGCCCGGTGGCAGCGTCATGGAGGCCAAGGTCGCGCCGGGTTGCCCGTACGACGAGGCTGGTCAGCGCTCGATCGAAGCGGCGGTATTGAGCGCGCAGCCGCTGCCGTATCGCGGCTTCGAATCGGTGTTCCAGCGCAACCTGACCTTCTTGTTCACCGCGCAGGATCAGTGATGCCCGCACCGGCGTCGGCGTGGCAGTGCCGGCCGGCGCCGCAGCGCAGGTGCTGGGTGTCGGCTGCAGGGAGGTATCGCCGGCGTTGAGATAGATGCGTCGCCGCCGGCCCGGCGACGCCCAGCCTTGTTCTATTCCATGACATCGCTGTGCCAAGCTTCTGCTCGCTCCATTTTCACACTGTCGCGTTCACGATTGCGAGTATGTTCACTCGCTGATTGGTATCCCTTGCCCACTTTTCCTGCCCGATCCGAGCCGTCCATGAAAAAACCGCTGCATTGGCTAGCTGCCTTGACCGCCCTGTTGTTGCCGCTGAGCGCGCTCGCGCAACAGCAAGGGCTCACCATCGACATCGTGGGCGGTAGCGCCTCGGCGACGCCGATCACTGTCGTCCCCATGCCCTACCAGGGCTCCGGAACCGCGCCGCAGACCGATGTGTCGGCCGTGGTCGGTGCCGACCTGGATCGTTCCGGCCAGTTCCGCACGCTGCCTGCCGCGCAGATCGTCGAAAAGCCGACCCGCGGTACCGAGGTGCAGTTCCAGACCTGGCGCACGCTCAAACAGAACTACATCGTTGTCGGCCGTGTGATGGACGCGGGCGAGGGTGCCTATCGCGTCGAGTACGAGCTGTTCGACGTGGCCAAGGGCGAGCGCATGCTCGGCCTGGCGATGACCGCGCGTGCCAACGCGATGCGCGATGTCTCGCATCAGATGGCCGATGCGATCTACGAAAAGATCACCGGCGTGCGTGGCGCGTTCTGGACCCGCATCGCCTACGTGACCGCCAGCGGCAAGGGCGGCGCGATGCGCTATGCGCTGATGGTGGCCGATTCGGATGGCTACAACCCGCAGACCATCGTGCGCTCGGCCGAGCCGCTGCTGTCGCCGAACTGGAGCCCGGACGGCAAGAAGCTGGCGTACGTGAGCTTCGAGCGTGGTAATTCATCGATCTATCTGCAGGACATCGCCACCGGTGCCCGTGAACTGGTGTCCAGCTTCCGTGGCATCAACGGCGCGCCCTCGTTCTCCCCGGATGGGCGTCGCCTGGCGCTGGCCCTGTCGCGCAGCGGCAATCCGGAGATCTATGTGATGGACCTGGGCAGCAAGCAGCTGACCCAGCTGACCAACCACTTCGGCATCGATACCGAGCCGACCTGGGCACCGGATGGCAGCAGCATCTACTTCACCTCCGATCGCGGCGGTCGTCCGCAGATCTACCAAGTGGCCGCCAGCGGCGGCAGCGCCAACCGCGTGACCTTCCAGGGCAACTACAACGCCACCGCCAGCGTGTCGTTCGACGGCAAGAAGATCGTCGTGGCGCAGGGCAGCGGCAACAGCTACCGCATCGCGATGATGGACCGCAGCCTGGGTTCGCCGAACTGGAGCACGCTGTCGCCGGGGTCGCTGGACGAATCGCCGAGCTTTGCGCCCAACGCCAGCATGGTGCTGTACGCAGCGCGTGAGGGTGGTCGTGGCGTGCTGTACGCGGTGTCTTCCGACGCGCGGGTGCGGCAGCGTCTGGTTCTGGCCGATGGCGATGTGAGAGAACCTGCTTGGGGGCCTTACCGAACCGCGCATTAATGTTAATATTTCGCTGCGTTAAACCACTCATTGGCCCAGAGCCTCCATAGGTATCCCATGAACAAGTCCACCCGCGTCTTGCTTGTCTCCCTGTTGTCCGTTGCCGTGCTGGCTGGTTGCTCCAAGAAGGTGAAGGAAACTCCGCCTCCGGCAACCGACACCACCGCTGGTTCCTCCGTGCCCACCGGTCCGTCCACCTCCGGCCTGTACGGCCCGGGCGACCTGGATACCGATGCCTGCCTGCGCCAGCGCGTTGTCTACTTCGATCTGGATCAGGACTCCCTGAAGCCAGAGTTCCAGGCCATCATGGCGTGCCACGCCAAGTACCTGCGTGACCGTCCTTCCTCGCGTATCACCCTGCAGGGCAACGCCGACGAACGCGGTTCGCGTGAGTACAACATGGGTCTGGGCGAGCGTCGCGGCAATGCCGTGTCGTCGGCGCTGCAGGCTGCCGGTGGTTCGGCCAGCCAGCTGACCGTCGTCAGCTACGGTGAAGAGCGTCCGGTCTGCACCGAAACCAGCGAAAGCTGCTGGTCGCAGAACCGTCGCGTCGAAATCGTGTACACGGCTCAGTAAGAAGCGATGCGCTTTCGAGTGACATCCCTGTTCGTCGCGGCGGCCCTTGTGGTCGCCGCGCCGGCATACGCCCAGCGAGCCAGTCTCGCTGATCGTGTGGCCGTGCTCGAGCAGCAGCAGGCCAACAGCCAGGCCAACAACGATCTTCTCAATCAACTGCAGCAGGCGCGTTCGGACCTGCAGGCATTGCGCGCGACCGTTGAACAGCTGCAGCACGACAACGAGCAACTCAAGCAGCAGTCCAAGGACCAGTATCTGGACCTGGACGGACGTCTGAACCGGTTGGAAGGTGCAGGTGGCGCAATGCCACCATTGCCTGCCGCGACCGGCAGCGCCACTCCTCCTGCCCCGGCTCCGGCCGCGCGGCCCGCAGCGGCGGCCACTTCCGAGAAGCCGCCCACTGTTCATGGCGATCCAGGCACCCTGGCCGTCAGCAACGAAGAACGCACAGCCTACAATGTCGCGTTCGATGCACTGAAGAATGGCAAGTACGACGATGCGTCGCAGCTGTTCCTGAGTTTTCTCGAGCTCTATCCCAACGGCGTCTACACCCCCAATGCCTTGTATTGGCTGGGTGAGAGTTATTACGCTACCCGCAATTTCCAGCTGGCAGAGGCGCAGTTCCGCGACCTGGTCAGCCGCTATCCCACGCACGACAAGGCCGCTGGCGGTCTGTTGAAGCTTGGCCTGTCGCAGTACGGTGCGGGCAAGGACAACGAAGCCCAGCAGACCTTGCAGCAGGTGGCAGCGCAGTATCCCGGTACCGACGCCGCCCGCGTTGCGCAGGAGCGCCTGCAGTCCATCCGCCTCGGTCAGCAGCTACGCTGAACCCGCGCGCCCGCGCCTTTGGCGCAGCGCATACTTTGCCCATGAATGCTGCCGCCGTCCCCAGCGAGATCGTCCAGTCGCCATTGCCGCGGCTGAAGATCACCGAGATTTTCCTGTCCTTGCAAGGAGAGGCCGAGACGGCTGGCTGGCCGACGGTGTTCGTGCGCCTGACTGGCTGCCCGTTGCGCTGCACGTATTGCGACACGGCTTACGCCTTCCATGGCGGTCAGTGGCATGACATCGACGCCATCGTTGCCGAGGTTGCCAGCCACGGCGTGCGCCATGTCTGCGTGACCGGTGGCGAGCCGCTCGCGCAAAAGCGCTGTCTGGCGTTGCTGCAGCAGCTCTGCGATGCCGGCTTCGACGTCTCGCTGGAAACCTCTGGCGCGCTGGATGTCTCGGGGGTCGATGCACGCGTGTCGCGGGTCGTGGACATCAAGACCCCGGCATCGGGCGAGGAGCGTCGCAACCGCTGGGACAACCTGCCGCTGCTGACGGCGCGTGACCAGATCAAGTTCGTGATCTGCAGCCGTGCCGATTACGAGTGGGCGCGCACCTGCGTTGCCGAGCACGTGCTGGATCGCCGCTGCACGGTGTGGTTCTCGCCCAGCAAGGGCCAGGTGAGCGCACACGAACTGGCCGACTGGATCGTCGCCGACCGGCTGCCAGTGCGCTTCCAGATGCAGTTGCACAAGATTCTGTGGGACGACGAACCGGGGCGCTGAGGGCCGGTGACACCGCAACGCTTCAGGCGATTCCGTCTGTGATATCCATGAATCCGGTTATGAAGCGCTGATGGATGTGGCAAGCGTTGACGCAGCAAAGCGGTGACTTCTCAGTCGACCTGTGTCGGTGCGGCATGCAGGTGGTGGGCAATGCGTGGCTGGACTGAGCGCACGTGGTCGATCCTGGAGGCGATATGCCACTTTTGGTCGATACCGTCGAGCCTGTGCGTGCCTGTAGGGTTTGGCGCAGTCACAAGTCCGGATCCGCCACGTGGCGGGGGAAGTTGCGCATGAATATCTTGGAGACCCACTTGAAGAGCGCATCGCATGGTCCCGAGTCAATCAAGGGCGCCGCCTGGCTCGCGTGCAGGGGCGATGCCATTTAAGGCGCGCGCCTCGTCGCGCGAGATGTGGCGCGGCACCTCATGGGGCTCAGTGCGTCATCCAGCAATCGTCCTGATGAAGTCTTACGGCCACCAAGGATCGAAGGTCTTCGTTCCATCTGCCGCGCTAACTCCTCACGGACCGACCCTGCTAGCCTTCCCCTTCTGTTGTCATCGTCTGACCCGTCATGAAGAAAGCTGTTGTGTTGTTGTCCGGAGGCATGGACTCCGCCGCCGCCGTCGCGCTCGCGCAGGAGCAGGGCTTTGCCGTGTATGCGCTAAGCGTGCGCTACGGTCAGCGGCATACCTCCGAACTGGATGCCGCCGCACGTGTGGCCGCGGCGCAGGGGGTGGTGGCGCACAAGGTGGTCGACGTGGATCTGCGCAGCATCGGCGGCTCGGCGCTGACCGACGACATCGAGGTCCCTGAGGCCGGCGGCGGCGGAATTCCGGTCACTTACGTGCCTGCGCGCAACACCATCATGCTGTCGCTGGCGCTGGGCTGGGCGGAAGTGGTCGGCGCCGACGACCTGTTCTGTGGCGTCAATGCGGTCGATTATTCGGGTTATCCGGACTGCCGGCCGGAATTCGTGCGCGCATTCGAGGTGCTGGCCAACCTGGCGACCAAGGCCGGCGTGGAAGGCGCGGGCCTGCGTGTCCATGCGCCGCTGCAGTTCCTCAGCAAGGCCGACATCGTCCGTGAAGGCGTACGCCTGGGCGTGGATTTCGGCCTGACCGTGTCCTGCTACCGCGCCGATGCAGAAGGGCGCGCCTGCGGCCACTGCGACGCCTGCCAACTGCGTGCCGCCGGCTTCGCCGATGCGGGCGTCCCGGACCCCACTCACTACGCCATTTCGTCTTGACGCCCGGGTAGGGTAGAATGCGCACCCCGACGCGCAGTCGGGGCAGTGGGCCGTTAGCTCAGTCGGTAGAGCAGAAGACTTTTAATCTTTTGGTCGATGGTTCGAATCCATCACGGCCCACCAATAAAATCAGCAACTTAAACGGCGCCCAAGGCGCCTTTTTTGTATCTCCGGGAAAATTCCCGGGAAAATAAGTGGCCGGGAAACGCTTTCCACGGCCAACTCATTGAGGCAAAGCGTGCCCTGCTAGGTCCGGCGAGGCGGCTTAACGACTGGCACATCGTGCGAATAACGCTGTGTCATTTCTCGCGTTTTATGGCCGGCAGCCTCTTGCTTGTCAGCCAGGGTGCCCTCTGTATCGGTGATGCCTCGGTGCTTCAGTCCATGGAGGCTAAACCTCTGGGTCTCATCAATGACGCCCTCCCGAATGGCAAGCCTGATCATGCGCTGCCACGCGCTGTCGAGCGCTGATTTTGTCAGCGGCGTGCCCGATTGGCTGACGACCAACCGGCGTTGCTCCGGCTTGAGAGGGATGGGCCGCTCGTGCGCAGCCATCGTCCGCCTGCGGTACTCAATCAGCCATGCCCACGCACTGCGCAGTTCTTCGTTCCAGGTCGTGACATTGTCGCGCGAGCCTTTTCGCCGCGTCGCCAAGATGCCCTGCTCGCCCGCATGCGCGTCAGTGAGGTCGGTCACTTCAGCCCCGCGTAGCCGCAGGTTGTAGGCCAGGACCATCACCGCATGCAGGTATGGCGAGACGCTGCCTTTGGTATGCGCGTCCAAGGTGGCGCGCTGCTGCGCAAACCGCAATATTGCAGTGAAAGCGTCCTGCTCCGGCATCGTGTGAGCGGCCACCTCCTTCGCCTGGCGTACGCCCTTGGCCGGGTTGTGTTCGCACAGCCCAAATCGTATTCCCCACCCAAAGAGGCGGCGAAGATACCGAAGCACGTGGTTGGCCTTGCTCGGGCGAGGCTCGATTGCTGGTTGCATAGCTGTGGCCTCTCGCCCTGCTGCGAGAGTCTCCACCAAGCGCTGCATGGTCGGGACATTGATACGCGTTACTTGCATCCGCCCAAGCTGGCTGCCGTCTTTCAGCACGTAGGCGCAGGCTGCTTGACCGCTTTGTCTGTAGTCCTTCTGGGTGCCAGGCGCGAGAGCCTTGAACTCGGTGGATCCGTGGAAGCGCTCGTCCAAGAACGCCAGAGTGTCTCTCTCGATCTCGCCCCGCGCGCATTCCACAATTGCGTGGAGTTCCGAAAGGCGCGAATGTCTGTGTGCGACCGTCCTTTTCTTAGGACGGCCTCCCTCAGGATGCGCCTCAATGGTGTACCAGCGGCCATCCTCCCAATACACGCCTTGTGGCAAGGCGGCCTGGTCGATATGGGCGGGAATAGCTGGATTGAACTTCCTTTTTCTACCGCGTCCCATCAGATCAGCTCCATGGCATTTTCTTGGTTGGCCGCAGGCTCGGTGATGCCGAGCGCGGCGTTCACAGCATCAATCGTCGTCCAGATCCGGCCCTTGCGGTCGTAGCGGTAGCGGATGCCCTCTCGGTCTGCCCAACGGCAGACCACCACGAGGCGTGGCGCCGGCCCGTCCGGTGAGCAGATGCGCTGCAGGTCGGCGAAATGCAGGATTCGCCCCGTCATAGCAGCTGGTCCCGCTGCCACTGCTGACGGCTCTTCCACTGTTCCGGCATTTCCTCGCGCAGATCCTGTGCCGCTTGGTCGCCGCGCTTGGCGGCGACCAGTTGCTGCAGCAGGCCGACCGACTTGGCGTCGGTGTAGCCCTGCCGCAGCCAGTAGCGCGCCTCGCACTGGCGCCGGTGGGCTTCCGTGTCCTCATCGCTCATTGGCTGGCGCCTCCGCGAAGGCGCAGCCCGAGCTGCACCACGTTGCTGTCGGCTGGTGCCGTCTGGCGTGGCACACGAATGCGGTGCATCCGCTTCCAATCGGCCAGCGCCTCGTCGAAGGCAGCGTGCTTTTTGGTGCGCCCGCACGGGCATTCGATGAGGTGCCCGCCGCCGGCCTGCAGGCGGCGGCCGTCCGCGATGTGCCGGCCGGCGTGACCGGCCCTGCAGGCGGGCAGCGGCTCAGGGTGCGATATCTCGCGCTGTGTCATGCGTGGTCTCCCCCCGCTTCCCTAGCGTTGTCCCCGATTGCCCGCTCGGCCTCGCGCAAATGCGCGATGGAATCCTCGTCAATCCGATCAAGCGCCTGGGCGATGGTGTAGTCCATGTCCGCAAGCCAGTCGTGTCGATTGAGCACCAGCGCAGCTGTCAAGGCCTCGCCCGTCGACAACGGGCCGGGGCCACCGTAGTGCTGCGCCGCTCGGCTCACAGCAATCACGCGATCGAGCGTCATCGTGGTGACCTCCAAGCAGCGCCAAGGCGCACACGCGCGTCGGCGATGGCTACCACTTCAATGCGCAGACGCTGCGCCGTCAGTTCGGCCAGCAACCGATCATTGGTCAGCATGAGCACGTCGTGCTGGGCCAGCTGCCAGTCATCACCCTTGCGCTGCAGTCGCTCGTCCAACTCCACCACGCGCTTCAGGCTGTAGGCCTGGCGGATTGCGTCAGCATTGAGTGTCTTGCCGCTACCCATTGGCCCGTGGACCACGATCGACTTAGCCATGCGTCAACGTCCGGCGCACAGCCATGGCACCGCGACGACGTAACCGCTGCGGGATCTGTCCCACCGCCAGCCCGCTGTGAGCGATGCGCGCGGGGCGCGTGAGCCACAGCCGATACAACAGCGCGCCGCCGATCGTTGGCGCGATCAAGCTCAGGGCCAAATTAAGCATGGGCCACCTCCAGCGCAGCAGCGGCGATCGCTGCCTCGGCGGCGGCAGTCGGGCGACGCGGCAGCATGTTGGCCAAGTCGAACGGGAAGTCCAGGCCGTCCATGAACTCGGCCAGCTCCGTGCTGATCGAGTCCTCTGCAGCCGTCCACAGGCGGGGGCCTTCGATGAGCTTCCAGCCGCCTCCGGAGCCGCGACGCCGCTCCCACGACTGGCGGGCCTCGCGTAATGACCCCATGTTCAGCGCGGCAGTAACCACCACCGAACCATGCGTGACATGCAGGGTGATGGTGGCCGAGCAATCGCCCATGCCGCGATCGTAGGCGACGACGGCCGGCGTGGTAGCCTCCGGGCCGGGTCCGGTGCCTGAAGCCAGCAGACGTGCTGCCGCGGCTGGACGTGTTCCAGTGTGCTGTTGCATATCGACTCTCCTGAGTTGCGTTGGTGGAGGGCCTTGGGGCGGTGTTCGAGCACCGCCCGCCGGCCCGCTGGTGCGGGTTAGATCAGGTCGGCGCCGGATGGCGGAATGCTGGGGTCAGGCTCACGCAGGCGCTGCGCGCCATTCAGGACATCCAGCAGCTCGTGGCGGATGTACTCGGCCACTGCTGCTGGTCCGTCGTGATTGATGCCTGCTTCGATCGCGATATCGTTGGTCAGTGCGGCAAGCAATGCGGCCGCGTGGTACGCGCGCCAGAGGCGATATTGCTCTTCTTCGCTGATCGAGAAGTCAGCGTCTTCCGGCAGCTGTGCGTGTTGGCGAGCGGCGTCCATCAAGCCACCTCCAATGCGGGCATGCGCTCGATCACCCATTCCAGCAGCGCGGCGGCCTCGGCTTCCGGCATGACCACGTGCAACGAGCCGATGACCAGGCCAGTGCTGTCGTCGACGGGGAACAACTCGCAAGCGTCTTCGATTGCGCTGCAGGCGAACATGACCGGTGCGCGATCATGCAGGCCATCTGCGTACAGTTCGGCCAGCACGTCGGTCTTTCGTATCTGCAGAAGCAGGTAGACGCCTGGGGCCACACGCAAGGCCTTGTGCATGTCGCGCCGGCTCACTGGCGAACCTCGGCCAGGTCGGCATTGATGCTGGTAATGGCGGCCTCGACATCGGCCAAGGTCAGCGCCTCGGGCGCTTTGCCCATGGCCTGCAGTTTCGCCTGCAGGGCGAGCCAGGCGGTGTGATTCCAGTCGAGGGTGTCGGCGATCAGGCCGAAATAATGGGCGATCTGACGCGCGGCGTTGGCCGGCGCTTCTTTAGCGTCGTAAGACATGCGGGTTTCCTCATGTTTGGGGAAATCCGTCATCCCGACGCCAATCGGGGTGACGGACGGTACGCGGTTGGCGTGCCGGCATGAGGACCGGTGGGCCTTGCGGCCCCCGCGCACCGCCCGCCATAAAGATGGCCGGTATACGCCCGCGTCGATGCGGGCAATAAAAAAGCGCCATGCATCGATCGATGGGCGCTGGTGCGCCTCATGTTCCGGGACGCCAATCCCGGTCGCCGATTGTGCGGCGACGCAGTAATAGTTGCTCCGCTCCAGGGCAGAAGTCAACGAAAATTTCCCAAAACTTCCAACACGAGGAAACGTGCTCATTTGGCGAACACCCAGCATTTGACTGCGCGCCCGATGGCCGGGCTGTTGTAGGCACGATTGACGTGCAGCAGTCGCGGACAAGAGCGAAGCGCGCCGGTCAGCGCGGTGGATTCGGGCAACGCGATGCCGCTTCGGGCAGCGTATTGCCTGACCTGAGGCAGGTTGAATGCCAGCACATCGTTGCGGCGAGCGTGGTTTTGCAACTGCCCGGCGGACAGGCCGGCATCGACCGCCAGCCAGAACCTTGCCAGCGTCTCCTGGCCGTTCTGCAGGGCGACGACCGCCGCCGGCAGCGCGGGTCGAGGCAGATCCAGCGCCAGGGAAAGCTGTGTGGCCTGCGCATGCAGGGCTACCTGCTCGGCCGGATGGCGTGCGCGATAAAGCCGAGCGACTGCTTGCATGCGGGCTTGGTGAAGCGCTGCAGTTGCGGCGGCTGGTGCGCGACCGGCGCTACCCGAGCTGGCAGTTACCAGGGCGTCGTAGGCGCGGATGACCTCAATATGGAAGCGTGGCGAGATCCACATCGCGTAGGCGTAAACAAGTTCCTTGACGACGTAGGTACCCGGCGCCATGCCGCCCCTCATCGACTCGAAGGGCGCAAACGCCATTTCTGGCGTTAGCTCGGTGACCAGACTCTGGAAGGTGATGGCCCGCGTGAAGCGGTTAGGACTATGGCGATCCTCTCCGCCCGCGGCCTGATGCAAATCGTTGAGGCAGTAACGGCCAGCGGCATCGCGGCGGATCTGCAGATTCGCGATGCAGAGAACGGGGGGCAACAGCTCGTTGTTCATGCGGCAGCTTCCAGCAGGGCCAAAGCCGGATTTCCGGCTTTGCCCTTTGAGCGGATGGTGTAGGTGCTGAGAGATTCCTCATATATGAGGCGGCACCCAGCGTTGGCGGATCCGGTCATTTGGCGAACACCCAACACTTCACGGTGGTGCCGACGCCGGTCAGCTCGTCCTTAAGGACAGCGCTGTTGACGGCCACGTTCGCGCCGATGAACTTGTGCCGGCGCGAGTCACCGAGCAGCGCACGCAGCACCTTGAGATCGGGCACGGATTGACTGAATTGCGCGGCCCGCGCAGCGAAGTGATTGAGGTTGATCGCGATACGCTGCGCGTCGCGGCTGTGGTTGACGACGGCTTTACCGTGGCCTGTGGCTTCGAGGTATTCGTAGACCTCCCAGAACTCGTTGACCATCGCGTGGTCGGCGCTGATCGCCTTCTGCCGTTCCAGGGCCATGTCCAACAACGCGAGCCGCGTATGCTCGACCATGTCGTCCGGGATGGTGATAACCAGGCGCAGACAGTCGAACAGCGCCAGCATCTGGGCGTGGTTCTTGATGACACGTTCCAGGCGCAGATCCTGTTGCCCGCGTAGCTTGGCCTCGAACACCTTCACCCGCTCAGCGAACAGATCAAGGATGGCGCGCTCCTGGCGTATGGCACGCACGAGGAAGTGGCTGACTTCTTCGACCTGCAGCGCGTTGAGGTTGTCGGCCGCGATTCGGCTTTCGGTGGTGACCTGCGGCCGTTTGAAGTGCAGCTTCACGATACGCGTCAGGATCGCTTCGCTGGCATCCACCGCAGCGTTCTGAGTGATGACGATCGTGCCGCGAAAGGGCGTGTTGCCAGGGTGCCGCCGCCGAAAAAGTCCTTCAGTTCGTCCCACTCGAACGTCTTTGAGTGCGCCTTGTCTGGCTCGCTGCGATCGGCTTCCAGCAGGACCACGGGCATGCCGGACACCTGGCCCATGGCACGTGCGCGGCCAGCCTTGGACGACTTGGCCGGGTCGAAGCCCTCGTAGTCCGAGCGGCCTAGCAGCTTCCACAGGAACGTGAGCAGCGTGGTCTTGCCGGCGCCTGCTTCGCCGGTGGCTTCGAGGAATGGGAAGCTCTTGTGGCCGGCGCGGATCTGCTCGGCGAACAACGAGCCAAACCAGAACGTCATGGCGACCATGCCGTGCGTGCCGAAACACTGCCAAAGCCACGGCAGCCAATCTACGCGGAACGCCTCAGCGTCGCGCTGAATCTCCAAGCGGATGGACTTCTGCGTGGTCTTCAAGCGCAGCTTGTCGAACTCGAAGTAGTCCTCTTCGTTGGCCGTCACCAGCTCGCCGTCGCGCACGGCCATATCGCCGAGCAGGTAGGCGCGGTGTTCCTTGCTGTAGCCAACGAAGTCGATGGCGTCCACCGTCTTGATCGCTTCGGTCTGCTCTTCGATCAGACGGTCCAGCTGGTGGCCGGTACCGGTGAACATGGCGCCGGCAGCCAGGGAGATCAGGCGCTTCTTGAACTCGGACGCGCTGGCGACGTGACCACCTGTAAAGGTGCCCTTTACGCTGGGGCCGTCATGCGGGAAATCGACGCGGAAGTAGTACCANGCCAGGGAGATCAGGCGCTTCTTGAACTCGGACGCGCTGGCGACGTGACCACCTGTAAAGGTGCCCTTTACGCTGGGGCCGTCATGCGGGAAATCGACGCGGAAGTAGTACCAGCTTTCGTCCGTGACCTCTTGCCGCTGGAAATACAGTGCCTCTGGGTAGCAGTTGGCGATCTTCTGCACGGAGCATGCTGCGCGCTTGATCTTCCTCAGATCCTCGGCAGCAACCTCGTCGCCTTCGTCCGCATCGATGTCGCCTAGCTTCTCCTTGCGCAGCTTGTCGAAGCGCTGCGTATCGAAATCGAACCAGTACAGGCGGGAGCGGTAGTCCAGCCAGAAGTCGTTGCGGCCGTCGTGCTCGAACATGAGCAGGCCTTTATCCACCGCCGAGCGAGCTACAAGCAGGTCGCCCTGGTAGCGGGCTTCGTTGACGTCGTTGTCCCATTGCTTGGGATCATCGGACGCGATAGCGCGCAGATGCAGGTCGTTCCAATCGGTCTTCTTGCCGTCGCGCTGGACGATCTGCGCGGCCCGCGAATCGAAGCC
>NZ_CM002139.1:3177560-3187655 GCF_000454545.1 Xanthomonas cassavae CFBP 4642 | reverse complement strand
AATCGGCGGAATGACGCCGACGGCCTATGCCCAGCACCTGGCCAACAGCGATATCATCAACCCCGGACTCTAAACCCGACTGCTACTCAGGATGGGGGGACGTCGCGCTTGGACCAGTCGTCGAACAGGTCGTCGTACAGATCCTTGACGTGCAGCTCGCGGCCACACTTGGATTGGCGGCCACACTTCACTACCCAAGGTTTTAGATGGTTGGTGTACAGCTCTTTCTTGCTGCACGAGGGGCACTTGCCTCCGCGCATGTACTCGGTACCACTCCGGTGCTTGAGTCCGTAATCCCTTTCCAGCCGGGACAGCACCTGTTGCCGCAGATCCTCTTGCATGACCTTCCTTAGACGCCGAGCTGGCGCCGAGGCGCATGCGGAGAGGGGGCGTTGTCGATCACGACATAAGCGCCGCCGGCACGGCGGTGCGCATCAACGGCGGCAGCGAGCAGCCGTGCTTCTTCGTGCTTGGCGTGCGGCGCGATGCGCTGCGGCACATTGCTAGCCGCATCAACGAATTGCGGCTCCTGTGCGGTGAACCAGCTACTGGCGTGCTTCACGAGCCCGCCTCGGTGCTTGCATGTTGGATATGGAACAAGGCGGTGGCGGCATCGGTCAGCACAACGAGGCGCTCGTCGAAGGCGTCAGAGGTAGCGAGGCCTTCGCGCATAAGCGCGACAACCACAACTGCGCCGAAGCGCTGATCTGTGTCCGGCGCGGCAGTGCGGCCGATGTATCCATGCTCGGTCTTCACCAGGCCGCTGTGGATGAGCGCAACTTCCAGGCAAAGCTTCGCCGTGGGCGGCAGTGCCGCCCAATCAAGGGTATTTCGCATTCGAGTTACCTCAGAGGTGAGGGAAGAGCGGCTCGCCGCCCATGGGGATCAAGTCCAGCTGGCGGTCGCCCAGCGATTCGCGGTAGGCCTGCAGCGCTTGGGCGCGCTGATAGGCCGGTGTTGGTGGAAGCTCGCTATGTGCGGTGGGTACGCCGCTGGGGCTGGCAATACCCGTCAACTCCGAATGGCCTGTGTAGGTTGCGCCACACATCGGGTTCTCGCAGACATACGAGTCGTGCCGCAGGAACTTATGTGCAAGGACGCTGGTGCGTTTGATGAGCCTTGCACTGCATGCTTCGCAGCGAAAAACGATCTTTTTCCGACCGAACATGCTCACCCCCTTGAGCTCTTGGCAGTTGGGATTTTTGTGGCACTATTGGGCGGTGCCTTGAGGCCAAGGGCGATCGCCGCCCTATGAGACTCGCCGTATTTTCCCTGAGAACGGCCGCGGAGCAGGTCATGCACAACCGACCGATCCACGCCGTTTTGCCTGGCGAATGCCGAGACCGTGACGCCATTTGCCTCAAGCCACTGTCGCGCCTGTTCCGGGCTGCGAGGCGTGAACTGTTGCAGTTGACTCTTGAGGGGCATGTGGCGGTTCCGTCTACTTGTGGGAATTTTGTTGACTTAACTCAACATTGTCAAGTAAGGGAATGCCTGTATGACTGTGGGGAAACGCCTGAAGGACGAGCGCAAGCGGCTTGGCCTGACGCAGGACGAGATGGCCGTGCAGCTGGGGCTGACGCGCTACGCGCAACTGAACTTCGAGAAAGACATCAACCTGCCCGGCGGAGCGTATCTATTGGCCGCGCTGGACCGTGGCGTTGATGTCATGTACGTGCTGTCTGGACACCGAGCGCAGTTGGATCCCTCCGATAGGCTTTTGCTGTCTGCGTTCAAAGATGCGTCACCGGCTGCTCGCAACGCTGTACTTGCTGCATTGGGCTTGGTAAGCGATGCCTCGTCTTCCAAGACTGGGGCCGGCCCGGTTGTGTCGTTCAACAACAGCGAAGTCGGCTCGGTGATTTCTACAACCGCATCGATCGATCAGGGCAACATGCAGATCATTGTTGGCGGACGTAAAAAAAAGAAGTCCTGATCGAGTTACAGATAGGACAGCTGGTCATCGCAAAAGAGTGCGTTCTCGACAACCAGCGGCAGACGTTTAATAACTGATGTTGCAAAGCAAAACGGCGATCATAAAAAAGCCGACGGAGGGCCGCCGGCTGATCAGCAATCATCCAGGCACGGAACTTATTGTGCTTTTCTGGGGGAATGTGCGCATTGACGTATCTGTTCGTAGGCCACTGTGGGAATGACCACGTCGAATTGATTGGAGGTCGGGACTAGCGTAGAGGGCTCCGAAGAACGCATTAGGAACGCGTCACCGCCTCCCTCTTTTCGGAACCAGCCAATGTGCATTCCCGGCAGGCTGGTGCCGAACTTGCGCAGGGGGAAGCGAATGGGCGTTGCATCCAATGCTTCGTCCCAACGCAGCGCGCTCAACGGCACGATCACCCTTTCCGTCCCAACGCGCAGCACAAGGCTGTCGTCACCGACACTAACGTGAGTGCTACGTGCCTGCCAGATGAAGAATGACGCAGCTCCAATGTTGACTAAGAAGACCGCTGCCAGAGCAGCCTTTTTCGACGGGGTTGGCGCTTTGCCAGCGTAGAGCATATACGCCACGAGCCCCATGACAAGCACGAACGGGCCGAAGATCGCAAGATATGTCTTGCCATCGGCCAAGTGCAGTGAGATATCGCAATTCATTTAAATTTCTCCTATGCTGCAATCGCGCGCATGCCGTATTCATACACAGCATCGACGATAGTAGGAAACGCATGTTCCTCATACGAAATCAGGCCCACCTGCTGCATGGCGCGTAGGAACGCCGCCACTTCGTTTCGGATGACCAACTTCGCGTGCTCCGAATACAACTCAGGAGCTCCCAGCATGGCAGCAGCGCGCTGCGCAACGCTGCAACTTTCGCAGATCTCCGGATCAAGGCGACTCATCTGCCCCGTGAACGCCGACATCGCCGCCACCTGATCCATGGGCCTCTTGCCAGTCACCGACACGCTGCTGACGAATGTTATAGCAGTGAATAGGACAGCTACGGCGTGTACACCCACCGCCGTCTCTACTGCTGCCACAACTACCACGAACGCCCCGGCGACCGCCTGACCTGGTGCTACACGCACTAACTCGGCGATGTTACCGATTGCGGCCAAGTCAGCCGCCGACGGCGAAGCGCTGCCAGTTGAAACGAACTTCTGAACGATGTCGCCCGTTAGTGGTGAATCCGGGGCCAGCCCCAGCGATTCCTTGATGATGCCAAGGTTCGTGGACAGAACCTTAGCCATCTGTTGGGTAAGCGCATCCGGCTTTGGCCTATCCAGCGCGCCGGAAACATGAAGATAGCTAAGCAGCGATGCATAGTCCTTTTTGTGGACTGCGCTCTGGACTTCTGGTGCTGAAAGCGCAACGAGCAGGGATAGAGTTGGCGCGTCAAGCGCTCGGGCGTCGTACCCAACCGTGGCCAGAAATTTCTGTGGATTCGAGTTGAATACCCCGCGCTGCGCCGGGTCGGAAAACATTTGAACCATTGCGGCGGACAAGCGCGACCAACGGTCCCATCCTTCTGCGGGCATGCCTCCCCGCGACAGCGGAAGCAGCATCTTGGTAACCGCTACATTGGCCGTGCCACCGGTCAGGCTTGCGGGCTCGCCAAACACCCGTGCTGTGCCTTCGATCGTTGCCGCGCCCACGGGCGCAGCAGTAGCGGCACCGGCCACGAGACTTGATTGAATGAACTTCCGTCGCTTCACCGTCCACACTCCTTTCGTTCGACAAGTTGATCGATAGCCGAGGTGAGTGCGTAGCGGCTCATCACCTCTGGAACGAATTGCTCGTAAGTAGCAGCAATTCGCTCGCGAATCTCGGGGTTTTTGTGCAGTACGGCGCAGTCCTCGCAGATGTGTACAGAATCGGACAGCAATTCATCAGCGCGCTCATCGCCCATGACCTTGCGCACGATTTCCCCCGGGCCGTCCATGCGCAGCCAGTATTTGAGGAAGTCATCACACTGGCGTAGATATGTGTCGGAAACACCTTCATCCATTGTCCCCAACTTCATTTCGGGAATGTGCTCCAACGTGAGCCCACAGCACGCCGAGACCTCGCCGTACGGAGTGACGGCAATGTTGCTGTGGATCTGTTCGCATGGCGTGGCACGTCGTCCCGTTGTAAGCGCGTGGTCTCGCTCCTCACCAGTGTCCTTGAACGACATCCAACTGTTCGACTGGACAATCACACCCCTTGATCGGAGGGTCTTCAAGGTTGGGTCTTTCATGAGTGCTGCCAGTTTTGCACTGTCTGCTGTATCCGCTTCGACGGTCACCAAGGTAAGTACGCCAGCATGAAATGCCGCCTCCACTGCGTTGACGACTGATTCCTGTGGAACCCATTCTTGGTGGTCCTTGCCGGTACTGATGTTTAACTCGCACAAGCCTGCGCGGGCCAGCTTGCCAGCCAAGCGCTTGGCCGTAGCCTTCGTTTTTCCCCAAGAGCCATTAGAGACAATACGCGTGACCAAACCCAGAGAAGTGGCCTCCGCGATGATGGCAACAAGGTCATCTTTCAGCAAGGTCGCTTCGCCGCCTGTGAACACCACTGCACGCAGCGACTTAAAGCGATTTTTTACATCGTGAAGTGCCCGAATCATCTCGTCGCGACCAAGCCGTCCTTTGACCTTGGGACTGCTTTCAAAACAGCACTGAGTGCAGGCTGCAGTGCATCGGTAAGTGGTGATGAAAGTAAGTGTTTTCGGCAACAACGTTGTGCACAGATCCATCTGGATTCTCCGATTATTTCCCCGGTCGGGCTGTCCGCATAGTTATTTTCATTTAGCGGAGAAGGTTCATGTCCATCGCCTCCGACGGGAGCTAAATGTGACCAAAATCCCTATTTTTAGCAGTTCTTGCGCGTTCCTCATTGCGATCTGTTCGTCACTCTCCTAGTCGCCTGACGTCGATGTTCAAGTCTAAACAGCCTTCGTCTAGCTAACCATCAGATAATTCCTAAATGTGCTGCGAGAGATAGGTCAATGTGAAAGGGAACGGGACCGTGAAAAATTTGCCCATCGAAGCAACGATGCTTGCATGGCCAACGCACGTTGGTGGGTACTTGCTGACTGCACATGCCAGTGCTGTCGGAGGATTGTTTCTGCCGGAAATTCCTACCTGCATCAGGTGTCCATGCGTACACCCAGGCTGCTGCGTATGCCGAACGTCAATAGGCATTGTGCGCAAAGTTGTCGGATGATCCACTGCTAATTTTTCAGGTCCACAGCAGTAGATGCTCTTTAGGCGGAGGTACACGAAAGCTCAATGCGTATTCTCCAACTCAAGCGAAGTGGTGAAACCGCTTGAGCCGTTGATGGCGTGGGTGGTCTTTGCAATCAGCCAGCATTGCTTATCAATCTCCGGTTTGAAGCCGCTCACCGTGAGGCTTTGCTCTGGGAATAGGTCAGCCCGCCCAATCGCAAGTGTGTAGTCAAACTTCGCCAAGCCGCGTTTCACCCGCTCCAGCTCCGCGCGCGCATGTTGGCGTGCCGTTGCCTCATTGGCATACGACTCGCGCAGGCGCTTGACGTTGTCGTCCTTGCCCGCCAACACCGATTGCCGCCGCGCCTTGCCTTTGTCCACCCAGNGCGCATGTTGGCGTGCCGTTGCCTCATTGGCATACGACTCGCGCAGGCGCTTGACGTTGTCGTCCTTGCCCGCCAACACCGATTGCCGCCGCGCCTTGCCTTTGTCCACCCAGTAGGCGCGCACACCGGTGTAGGCATCCCGGTCGGCAACGGAGTAGCGGTGTTGGTCGCCGTCGCGCCGCGTCAGGGCGACAGTCGGCAGTGGTTTGCCGGTCGCCGTGGTGCCGGCGCCGATCGGCGCAAACACCAGCGCACCTCCCTTCACCGTTGCCACCGCATCGAAGCGATGGCCCAGTCGGGTGAGCAGATTCATGTCGCTCTCGTTGGCCTGGTCGAGATGGGAGAGCTTGGTGCGTGCCAGTGCCTCGGCGACGCGCGGCGTCAATCCATGCTCGCTTGCGAGCGTTTTGAGCACTGCGCCCAGCGTGGTGTTGTGCCAGCTGCGCTCGCGCCGCGTGCGCGCACTGGCGGTCAGATCGGCGCTACGCGCGCGCACAGTGATGATGTCGGGCGCGCCGCTGTACTCCACCTCGTCCACGATGAAGGCGCCTTTGTCGACCAGGCCGGTGTCTTTCCAGCCCAGCGCCACAGTCAGGCGCACGCCGCGTTTAGGCAGCGCCATCTTGCCGTCGTGGTCGTGGATGCGCAGGTCTAGCTGGTCGGCCTCGCCGCTGCGGCATTCGGTGAGGGTGAGATCGAGCAGGCGCGGTGCGATGCGCTCGGTGATGTCTGTGCCATCGAGCACCACGCGCCACTGCGGAATCGGGTAGCTCATGCGGCGGCCGCCTCGGCCGCAACGTCGTCCGTGCGACGCAGGCTTAGTTGGAACTCAATCCGTCGCGGCGTGCCGTCCTCGAAGAACAGCGAAGCGGTCTCGTTGATCGACAACAGCAGGTATGGTCCGTACACCACGCCCGCTCCATCCACCAGTGGTAGCGGCTCACCAACGGCCGCAAGATGTCGCAGCGTGTCCAAAGACTCGCGGGTGCCAGTGAGTTCGGGCGCGATCAGGCCCGACAGCTCGATGTTCTCATCGCCTGGTCCCAGGAACTGGCTGGCTGCTCGCGCACCGACGCGCTCACTGGTGGCGTGGCGCCAGCTCATCTGCCGCTGCAGCTGCAGGTATGCGGCGCTATCGAGGGCAAACACAAACGTGCCGTAGGACATCATCATCGCGGGAGATCCTCAGTCGTCGCGCAGGCTGGAGCGGCGGGTGGCCACCGTTCGCCGTTCGCGGTCTTCGATCTGGCGGGCGACTTCGCGCGCCAGTGCGTTGGCATCCATGCCGGGTGCGGCATGGACGTGGATGACGTAGCTGTTGCCGCCTGCAGGCGCGCTGGCAGCGCGCACAGGGGCCGACAGCGGCGCACGCATGTCGATCGCCGCCACAGGCGCTGTGGCCGTCGCCAGGGCCAGGCCCGCGCCCATCGCACGCATGCGGTTACCGAGCGCCGTGACAGCCTGCACAGGCGCGCCCTGGCCGCGCTGCAGGCCGACAGTGAGGCCCTGCATGGTGAAGTCGCCCAACTGGGCGAACACGCGCGAGGGGCTATGGATGCCCAGCAGGCCCTTGAAGCGATCGACCACACCGGTGCCGACACTGGCGATCGCATTGCCGGCGGCGCCGAGCTTGGAGCGGATGCCCTGGACAAGGCCGCTGATCATGTCCGCGCCGGCCTGCAGCATCCGGGCCGGCCAGTTGGCCAGCTGCAGGTTGATGCCCGCCCAAAGCTGCAGCAGCCCCTGGCGGATGCGATCGCCGTTGCCGGTAAACACGCCCACGATCAGCGACCACGTGCCCTGGACGGTTTGCCACACGCCGCCGAGGATCTGCTTGATCACCGGCAGCACGAACACAAACGCCTGCACCAGCCAGCCGATCGCCTTGACCGCCAGCTGCAGCTGGGTGACCAGCATCGCGCCCAGGATCTGCCCAAAGCCGCGACCGGCTTGAGTTGCACCATGCAACTGCGCGGTGGTGGCCTCGAACGGCGTCAGCAGCTGCTTGACCCATGCCCAGGCCTGGCCCATCGCAGCGGCCACGGTGTCCCACACCGGCGCCAGTGGCGCGAGCGCGGTCTTCAGCTCGGCGAGGACCGGCGCGGCAACATCGACGATGCCTTGCCAGACGCCAATGGCGAAGGCCTTGATCGGCCCCCAGTACTTCCATACCAGCAGCGCCACCGCAGCGACGGCCGCGCCGATGGCCAGCACCGGCAGGCTGACGCCGCCCAGCAGCGGTAGCAGCAAGCGGGCACCATTGGCAAGCATGGGCAGCACGCGGCCGCCGAACGCCAGTGCCTGCCGCAGCAGCGCACCGAAGCCTTCACCGCCCGACAGCAGCGCCACGGCGCCATGGATCTGCGAGAACGCCATGGCAGCAACGCCGCCGGCCACCAGCAAGCCGCCGAGGATCGTGACCAACGCGGCGGCGCCGATCGCCACCTTGGCGATCGCCCCCACCAGCACCGGATTGGCGCGGATCCACGTCGTGACCTGGCCGACCACGGCAGCGGTGTGTTCGGTCAGTTGCTTGAACTGCGGCAGCAGCACCTGGCCGATCGATTGCGACACCACCACGGCGGTGTTGTTCAGCAGCTGCAGCGAGTTGGCCGAGGTGGCCACCCGCGAGGCGTACTCGGCCGACATCGACCCGCCTAGCGCTGCGCATCGGCGACCTTAGCAAAGTTGCCCTGCAGCAGCTCCAAATTGGTCAGCAGCGGTGCGATCGCTCCGATCGACTCGCGACCGAACAGCTGCGTCATCGTCGCGGCCTGCTCGGCCTTGGGCAGTGCGCGCAGCTTCTGCAGCACCGACATGATTGCCCCGCCTGCATCCTTCTGCATGACCTGGGCCATCTGCGTGGCCTTGATGCCCAGCTTGTCGAAGGCCTCGCGCTGGCTCTTGGTGGCCGACTCGCCCGAGGCCAGGGTGAGCAGTATGTTCTTGATGCCGGTGGCCGAGACTTCCGACTCGATGCCCATGCCGGCGACGGTGGCGCCCAGCGCCGCCAGTGGGCCGCTCTGCAAGCCGGCGACCTCGCCCAGGGCACCAATGCGGTTCACCACCGCGCTGATTTTGTTGACGCTGGCAGGGCCGGTGTTGCCGAGGTAGTTGATCTTGTCGGCCAGCACGACCACCTCCGCCTGGCCCATGCGGAAGGCGGTGCGCCAGGTGGCCATGGTCTGGCCGGCTTCCTCGGCGCTGCTGTCGAAGGCCACGCCCATCTTGGCCGCGTCCTCGGCGAAGCGGACTAGCTCCTGGCGCGGGATGGCGGCCTGGCCGGCGGCGGCCACGATCTTGGCAATCTCCGCCGGCAGCATGGGCAGGCGCATGGAGAGGTTCTCCACATCGCGGCCCATCTGCAAAAACTGCTGCGGCGTCTTGAAGTCCACGACCTTGCGCACGTCCGCCATGGCGGACTCGAACTCCATCGCATCGCTGATCGGCAGTACGGAGGCGCGCAAGGCGCGCTGGCCGGCGAAGGCCATGCCGGCGCCGTAGGCACCCGCCTGCAGGCCGGCGCTTTGGATGCGTGCGGTGCCACGCTGGGCAGCATCGATCGCCACCAAGCGCTGCTGCTGGGCGCGCATGGCGGTGTTGGTGCTGTCGATTTCGCTGCGCAGGCGGCGCTCGTGCGTGACCAGCTCGCGGGTGCTGATTCCGGCCGTCTCCAGGCGACCACGCAGCCGCTGCAAGCCGGCCTCCTGCGCGCCGTGAGCGGCCTTGAGTTCGCGTGCGGTGCGCACGGCACGCTCGAACTCGGCATTCATGGCAGCGGTCGGCGTGCCAGTGGCCTTGATCTGTTGGGCAAGCGTGCGCACCGATTGCCGCTGCGCATCGAGCGCGGCCTTGGCACGCTGTGCCAGCGCGACCTGCTCGCGGTAGGCGCCGATGTCACGGTGCTGGCTGTTGAGTTGGCGCAGCGCGTCGCGCTGGTTGCGCAGTGCGGTGGCAACGCCACGGCTGCCACTGAGCACGCGTTTGAACGGACCGGTGGCGCGGTCGACGGCAGCCAGGATGACCTGCAGGCGCAGATTGTCGGAGGCCGCCATTTAGGCGGCCTCGTGGTTCGGGTAGGGCATCATTCGGCTCCGCTTCGTAGGCGGGCACGCTCGCGCCACGCCGTGAGTTCGTGCAGCGACCAGCCGTCCATTTCAGACGGTGGCCAGTGGAAGATGGCCGCGATGTCGGCCATCGCATCCTCTACGCAGTCGGGAAATCCGCTTCCCTCTGCGCCTTCGGCAAGAAAAAAACCTGCACCTCCTGGCCGAGGGCCAGCAGGTCGGCAGGATCCATCGCATTGACGTCGGCGGTGGTCAGCGTGGGCGAGGAAATGCGCGGCAGCAGTGTTGCCAGGGCGGTGACATCCAGCTGCAGCACGTCGGTCAGCTTGAGGCCGCGCAGTTCGCCTGCGCCGGGCTTGCGCACCTTGAGGTCGGTGATGGTCTGCTCGCCGCGCGTGATGGGCTGGTCGAGGGGAATGGCTGGGGAAAAGGTCGGGGTCATCGGAAGGTCTCAGGGCTGAGGCCTGGCGGCGCCAG
>NZ_CM002139.1:3163164-3177553 GCF_000454545.1 Xanthomonas cassavae CFBP 4642 | reverse complement strand
TCGGTGATGGTCTGCTCGCCGCGCGTGATGGGCTGGTCGAGGGGAATGGCTGGGGAAAAGGTCGGGGTCATCGGAAGGTCTCAGGGCTGAGGCCTGGCGGCGCCAGGCCGGAAGGGTCAGGCGCCGATGGCGCGGCGTTGGGCGGCCAGCAGATCCACGCCGTTGACGATCTCGGTCATGTTCACCAGATCGATCTCGATCACGGTGGCGCCGTTGATAGTCAGCTTGTAGTAGCTGGCGGAGGTCTTGACCGAGAACTCAGTGTCATCGCCGGACTTGCCGGTGCCGGGATCGATCTCGCTGTGGCGGCCGCGCACGACCACCTCCACCGCATCCACCTCGCCACTGTCATCGCGCTGGTAGGCGCCGGCAAAGCGCAGCTGCACGGCATTGTGCGTGGTGGCGCCGTATTGGTTCAGCACGCCGCGCATCAGGCCGCCGCACTTCCATTCGAGCTCGATCTTCTCCTGGCCGAAGTCGATGTCGACCGGGCCGTTCATGCCGCCGCCACGATATTCCTCCATCTTGCGCGACAGCGTGGGTAGCTTCACCTCGACCACCAGGCCGAGATAGCTCTCACCGTCGTTGAACAGGTTGAGCGCTTTGAGTTTCTTGGGCAGGGCCATGGGGTTCTCCGGAAATCTGAGGCGGGTGCGTTACGCGTTGACGCGGTCGGCAAAGTCGGCCAGGTAGCTGGTGGTGATCTTTTGGTACAGCTGCAGGTTCTCCAGCGGCGGCACCGGGGTGTAGTCGTAGTCGATGCGCAGCGCGCCATCGGCCAACGTGGTGGCGCTGTTGACCGAGCTGTCGTACCAGGCGTTGGCATCAATGAGGTAACCCGACGACTTCAGGTCGCGGAACTTGGCGTTGATCGTTTCCAGCAGGTCTTTGACCAGCGAGGGATGCATGGGCTTGTCGACGTAGAACGCCACGCCCTCGGCGATCGTGTCGGCCAGGATCTGCGCGGTACGCGTGGCCGTCTCGAAGGCGAACATGCGGTCTTCGGCGCAGGTGCGCGAGCCCCAGAAGCGTTGCCCGTTGAACGTCACCAGCGTGGTGATGTCGCCTTCGTTGAGTACGCCCGCATCGGTGGCCGGATCTTGCAGATCCCAGTGCACATCCTTGGAGATGCCGGTGACACCGGCCACCGGCACGTTGGACAGGCTCTTGTGCCAGCCCTGGTCGGTGTCGATCTTGGCGCGCAGGCCGAGTGCCCGCGCGGTGGCATACGCGGCCGTCGTGGTGCTGGTGGCGGTATCGAAGGCCAGGAAGTCCGGCCAGATCAGCATCAGCTCGCGGTCGCTGAACTGCCCACGGTAGGTGACCGCCTCGGCGACGGTCTCGGCCACGGGGCGCACATAGGCCATGGCACGCAGCTTCTTGGCGATGGTGGTCAGCGCCTTGGCCACCGGCAGCGTGTCCAGGCCAGGCGCGCCGAGAATGCGCGGGCGCACGCCCAGCTGCGCCTGCGCGGCGAGCAGCGCGTACAGGCCGGTGTAGCCGCTGGATTTGGCCTCGCCGATCACGTTGGCGGTGGTCTTGGCCGCATCTGCGTCCTCTGCCACTCGGACCACGATGGTCACTGGGTTGGTCTGGTCGGTAATGCCCTGCAGCGTGGCGCGCAAGGTGCCCTGGGTGCCGGCGCTGGCGATCGCACCGAGGACATCGGTGATCAGCACCGCCTTGTTGAGCGGGAAGACAGCATCATCCGCATCGGCGGCCGTGGCCACCAGGCCGACGACAGCCGTGGAGACGGTGCGGATGGTGCGCGTGCCNACATCGGTGATCAGCACCGCCTTGTTGAGCGGGAAGACAGCATCATCCGCATCGGCGGCCGTGGCCACCAGGCCGACGACAGCCGTGGAGACGGTGCGGATGGTGCGCGTGCCCGCGCTGACTTCGATGACGCGAACGCCGTGGTGGTAGGCAGTGGACATGGATTCCTCGATCAGGACGAGCGGAAGCGGAGCGGGATGGTCAGGCGCGAACGCGCATTGGCGGGGGCAACGTCGGTGCGATCACCCTCCAGGGTCAGCACGAAGCTGCCGGGTGCATCGCCGACGACCAAGTCGACGCGCGTCAGGCGCAAACGCGGCTCCCAGCGCATCAACGCGGTGGCGGTCGCGCCGTAGAGCAGCGTGTGGGTGGCGCCGTTGAACGGCTGGTCGATCAGCTCGGGCAGCAGCGAGCCGAAGTCGCGGCGCTGCTCACGCGTGCCGATGGGCGTGGTCAGGATGCAGGCGATCGACTGGGCCAGGTGCTGCTCGCCCTCGATCACACGCCCGGTGGTGGCATCGACGCCGATCACTGCGGGCCACCGCTGAGTGCGCTGCCGGCGGTCACACCGGTGGTCTTGTGGTTCTTGAGGCTGATTCCGCCGCCCACGACATCGGTGCTTGCAGTCGCGGTGCCGGCGATCGTGGTGTCGCCGTTGAGCGTCGTCTCGCCGTTGACGGTCAGCGGCCCGTTGAGCGTGATGCCGCCATCGGCGGTGATGGTCGCGGTGCCTCCGCTGGGCAGCGTTGCCTGCAGCGCGTGCGCATCGGTGTCGTAGTGGATCTGCGCACCATCGCCAAAGCGCAGCACGTGCAGCGTGTCGGACGCGGCAGGCGCTGCGAATTGGTCGGAGTACAGGCCGCGTAGCACCAGGCCATCGGCCAGGTCGCCAGCAGGCGACAGCACCACGACTTGCTCGCCGATCGCCGGCGCCGACCAGACGATGGTGGTGCCGGCCAGGGTGACCACCCAGGGCAGGTAGTCGGTCAGCATCTCGCTGACCTGCACGCGGCATCGCGCGTTAGCCGGATTTACCTCGGCCACAGTGCCGAGGCGAATGGCATTACTCAGTGCGGCCGATGCGTTGTCCATGCAGCCATGGTCGGTGGCTGCATGCTCTTGCGCATGCGGATCGAAGCGTACCGCTGAGGGCTACACAGCCGCGGCGTCGGAGGCCTTTGCCTGGACGATCCACCCCTGTGAAGCTTCGTCCCACTGCAGCGTGCCTTCGACCAGTCGCGGTGGTGCAACCGTGGTCAACTGCCCGGGCAATGCGATGCCGGCGGCCAGCCGCGGCGCGATCGCGCCGGTGGCCTTCTCCCAGACCAGGGCTGCGCTGTAGTCGGGATCGGCGCGCCAACTGGCGCGTGCATCGTCCCACACGTTACGGCGGAAGTCGCCGGGAAGAAAAGTGATCGGCTGTGAGGTCGTGCAGCCTGCTGGCAACGCATCGCCCAAGGCCAGTGTGTTGGCGACGGGCATGGCGTTATCGGTGCTGTAAAGCACCACGCCCCGATAGTCTGGAACCACCTCCCACGTTCCCTTGGCTGGCGACAGGCGATGACGCTGATACGGACCTGCAGGCGGTGCCGGCGTGGTGGACACCGTATTGGGCGGCAGCGGGTAACGGCCTTCCAGCTCAGAGAGATAGACGACGACCGGGCCGGTGAACTCGCCGGTGGTGGGATCAAAGGCGTAGGCGGTGCTGGTACGTGGGAGCGATACGGTCATGGTGAGCCCTCAATAAGCGATGCAGTAGGTCATGCGCAGACCGGCAGGCAGGTTGTCGCCGCCGCCGGCGGCATTGACGGTGATGGCGTGGTTGTGAGCACCGGCACCACGGTGGTCCACCACGTGGACGTGATTGCCGCCTTCGGCGATGCCGATGCCGTGGGTGTGGTTGCCGGAGCCGTTCATGCCGATGTTGTGTGCGTGGTTGCCCGCGCCGTCGGTGCCGAAGCTGTGGGCGTGGTTGCCGCCGGCGCCTGTCCAGCCATCGGAAGGTGCCGCGTCGTTGTCGCGCTCCCGATAGACGCCATAGCCATTGACCGAGCCTGACGGAATTACGCCCGGGTGCTGGTGGTCGCCGGAGGCGCTGGTGCTGCCGCTGTGGCCGTGCCAGCCCTGCGTATCGGTCCACGCGCCATGGGCGTGGTCACCCGCTGGGTTACTGCTGGCACCGTGGGCGTGAATACCGGCTGCGCCGAGCGCGGTGTAGTGCGCGTGGTCGCCCACGGCGGCTGCAGTGGCGCCATGCGCATGAGAGATGACCTGGCCGGCGCCGTACGAACCCACCGCCTTCGCCAGGCTGGTATGGGTGATGACCGTGCCGTCCTTGATCTTGGGCACGTTGAAGGTGGTGCTGCCGTCGCCTGCGCCGTAGATCGTGCCGATGGCGCCGAACAGGGCAGGGTACCTGGCGCGTGAGATCGCCGCTCCATCGCAGACCAGCAAGCCATTGGGCGGATACAGCGAGGCCATCACCACTATTTGGCCGGGTAGCAGAAACGACTGCGGCACATTGAGCAGGTTGCGGAAATCGCGGTACCACTCGCCCTGGCGCCCATCCAGGGTGTCCGCATCCAGGCCATTGCCGTGGCCGGCGTCGCTGAGTGCAGCCGTGCGAATTCCCAAGACGCTGCGCGCAGTCGCTGCGTTGGGACGCGACAATAGTCCCTTAATGAATTCGGTTGGCCCCATTTCGCCCAGGCGCTGGTCGAGCGACGCAAGCAGGTTGGCCGGCGACACCGCACGCTCTTTGTCCACGCCCGCGATGGCCTGGGCGTCGGTGGCCAGGCGCAGCACGCCCGGCACGTCGACGGTTGCCGCCGGGTCGGTAAAGTTGGTGTCGCCGAAGGTGATCTGGGCGGTGTCCACGTCGGCCAGCACGACGTCGATCGCTAGGAGTACGGACGCGGCGCCGGACTTCTCCACCAGCAACGCGGGCTGGCCATAGGAAGCGAACAGTGTGCCATCGGCCAGATACAAGCCGAATCCGTAACAGCTGTAGACGGCATTGGATTCGTCGCGCACCGAAACATGGATCGTATCCTTCGCCGTGACCGCTCCCCCGATGGTGGTCAGGCGCTTGATCTCCGAAGGCAACGCGGTGAGCTCGGCCTTAGCCGCGAAGGCGGCGCTGGTCAGCCCCACGGCGGCGATGGTCAATGCACGGGTGCCGGTTTGCTCGGCGTTGACCAGGGCCTGGCGGCCGGCGGTGGTGATCTTGAGTTTGAGTCCGGGCATGTGTGCTCTCTAGCTCGCCTCGCCCTGCAGGCGCAGGAACAAAGTGGTTCTGCCGCGTGCCACGACGTTGAGTCGGGCCTCGGCCTGGAATCCTTGGGTGAAAGTGAAATGCGCGCGCACGGGCTTGGTGCGCTCGACCTCGGCAATGACTTCCTCTACGAACCGGGCGCTGGCGCTTTGCCCGTCGGCGCCGGTCAGCGTCAGTGCCAGCTCGAAGGTGTGCGGGGCGCTGCGCGGCTCCTGCTGCCACCACTCGCGAATGGCCACCGCGCCGCCGAACGACTCGATCACCATCCGCACGCTGTTGGCGGTGCCCTTGCGGCGCTGGATTGCCATGGCGCTACGCAGGCGCGAGCGCTTGACCGCATCGCTCCAGTCGGCTTTCCAGTCATCCACCGAGAGTGTCCAGGCCAGCCACGGCAAATGGCCTGCCGGGCACGTGTCCGGGTTCCACAGGTCCGGATACGGCAAGGGGATCGCGGCCAGGCGCTCGGCGACAGTGGCCAGGGCGCGCTCCATCGGCGTGGCATTTGGCGGTAGCGGTGAACTACTCATCGATGCCGGCGTGCACGATGTCGATCACGGTGCAGTAGGCGGCCTGGGTGCGGCTGATCCGGATGTCGGCTGCAGGCGAGTCCAGCTCAACACGCTGCACGCCATCGACGAACAACTTGGCCTTGATGGCGGACTCGGGGACGTCGCGGCCGATACGGTGTGCCTCGGCAAGATAGGCCTGCAGGCTGCGTAGCGCCTCGCGCATGACCACCGCCGAGTCTGGGCCCGCATAGGTATAGACGCGCCCGCGAATGGCGTACGGGACGATCTGAGCGCTTCGTACCGCCACCTCGTCGGTCAGGGGGCGCACGTCGGCATCAGTGAGCACCGCAGCTACTTCGTCCAGCAGTTCCTGCGGCGCGGTGCCATCGCCTGTGCGCGACTGCACGGTGACCAGCACTTGCCCAGGCGCGGGGCTGGTCGCGCTGGCGTCCATGACATCTGCGGACGCGCTGAGTGCGTGATAGATGTACGCGCCCTCGGGGCCGGCAACGCTGAAGCCCTCGGGTGCGAGCTGGATACGGCGGCGGAAGTCCAAGTCCGATTCAAGGGTCGGTGCGATGCCGTTTGCAGGTTGGCCAGGATCGAGCACCAGACGCCCGACACCGAATAGCGCACCCAGATGATCGAGGTTGGTACCGGTGGCGAAGGCGAGCATGGTCTGCTGTGCCTTGTCGTTGGCGCGTTGGCGGATAAGCAGCTCGCGGGCGGCGAACAGCTGCAGGAGCTTGTAGACCGGGTCTGCTTCGGTAAGTGCGGAGAATTCAGGCATCAGGCGGCGGAACTGAGCCAGCGCTTCCACGAAGATCGTCTCAAAGTCCAGCGCTTCGATCAGATCTGGTGCTTGGAGTTTCGATAGATCGACGGCGGTGAAGGAGGCCATGTGGCGAGCAGATAAGGGGACGCGTCTAGCGTCCCTTCGCGATGGCTGCAAGCCAACGGACTCGCCACGTAGGACGCGTGCTTACTGACTCAGATGCTCGATGAGCATGGCGCGGACCTGCCCACGGTCGTTGGCAGTCAATCCCAATAGCACGCGTTTTTCATAACGTGCCCTGGGGCCGCCAGGCCGGACCTGCTCAGTCAGTCCCTCTTGATGTACGTGCGCAATGCGCGACACGCGCCCCATAAACCCCACGCTCACGGCGTTGGGGCTTGCACTGACCTTGAAGTATTTGGCCTGTCGCAGCTTGGCGAACATCTTCTTGCGTTTGACTCTGCCAGCTTTGTCTCGCAACTGCTCTTTGCGCGGTGCATATGGTGTGCCATCGGGCGCTTGCTGCTTGCCGATGCGCTGGCTCTGTGATCGCCGTAGCGCGGTGCCGATCTTGCGGGCCAGCTTGCGCCGCTCGCCCTCCTGCAGGCGCGCCAGCAGCGGTGCGGCCCAGGTCTCCAGCGCGGTCAGCTCATCCATGTCGGATCAATCACCGGCTCGGGTGCATGGGTGATGTCATAGCCGCCGCCATCTTTCGCCGTCACGACCACGCGCTCGGTCAGCGGCAACTTGATCGACAGATCCACGGCATCGTTGGCGAGGATATCGGCCTCGAAGGCGATCTCGCCGCGTCGCGACGTATTGGACAGCAGCTCGGACTGGTTGACCTGCACCCATTGCAGCAGCGGCAGCATCACGCTGTCGGGGTGGCCGGCGTAGTCGGTCAAGATCAGGTTGAGCGTGTACTGGTACTCGAACGACAGCCCCGGCTGGAACGTGCTGACCAGGCTGCCGGCGTCGATGAACACCAGCAGCCGGTCGGCATCGCGTGCCAGGTCTGGCAATGCAGCGACCAGATGCGCGCGCAGGCTGGCGGGCTTGATCATGGCGCCGGCTCCGGTGAATGTAGGTCGATCCAGTCCTGCAGCGCGCTCAGCTGCGCGGCGGTGATGTGGCAGCTGGCGTAGTTGTCGGCGACGGTGCCGGCAATGCTAGAGAGCGTAATGCCGGCGGCCGGCGCATCAGGATCTCCGGTGGGCGGCCCGGCAGGGTTGCCCGTGGCGGCGGCGTCGTGCAGCCGCACAAAGCCAGCAGGGATAACGCAAGCAGCGTCTGCTTTCTGGGTGACATAGATCGGGATCTCGCGGGTGATGGTGGCGCCGGCTTCGCGCACGATCTGCACGCGGTCGACGTACTCGACAACGGTTTTTGTGGAAGCCCTTGCACTGTCGCGTTCGGCGACGGCGGCAGCTTTTGCGTCTAGCGCTTGCTTGCGCTCTGTGCGCGCAATGCTGACGCGCTGCTCCTGCCACACGCAGCCACCGACGAGCAGTGCAATCAGCGCCAGTAGGATGATCAGGCGCGTGACCATCAGCTGACACCCAGGATCTGCAGGGCACGCTGCGTGCGTGCCACGCGATCGCTATGGCCTTCGGGCAAGCGCTTGGCCCGCACGTTGCCCAGGTTGATCTTGCGGCCCAGGCCGAGCACATCGTCCGCATCGGCCAGCACGTTGAGTCCGTTGTCCTGCCAATACGCCGCCGCACCCAGGGCGCTCGGCTCGATCTGCAGCAGCAGGTCGGGCTGTTCTTCCATCGGCAAGCCGATCAGCTCACCGATGCGCTGGTAGTTGCCCCGGAAGGTGTGCTGCATCGGACCACGCCCCCGGTACCGGTGCCCGTCGCCGCTGGCGACGTTGCCGTTGCCCAGACGGTCGGCGTAGACGAAGTTGGCCAGCCCGACCGGATTGCGCAGGTAGTGCGGCGCCTGCGCGGGCGTGATGCGTGCGCCGAAGACTTCCAGCAGCCGAGCGCTGGTGGTGTAGGTCAGTCCTTCTTCCATGCGTGACAGGCTCAGGCTTTCATGGCCGACCTGGCCGAGCCAGTGTGCGGCGCGGCGCTTGGTGGTAATGCCGAAGCGGTTGGCAGCGGCAATCAATGGGCCATGCCAACGCTGGGCACGTTGCGCCGAGCACTGCATGATCGAGGCAAGCTGGGTATCGGTGAACATCAATCGACCTTCAGGATGCGCGCCACATTGCCCTGGGCGCGGTAGGTGAGCACTGCCAGCACGGTCAACGTGCCCAGGTGCCACGGACTGACCTGCGAGCCGGCGCCGGCCAGTAGGATGTGCAGTGCCTGGCCGCCGGTGCTGGCGATCAACAGCCACGCGCACCAGCCCGCGCCGCGTCGATGGCGCGCATCGACCGGGCGGTGGTAGGTAAGCAGGCGGACGCAGATGGCGAGCGAGGCCATCAACGTCAGGACGGTGACCAGGCTATGCACTGGGCGGACCTCCACGACGTAGGAAGGAAAAGTCGAACGACTTGCTCTTTTCGATCAGGCCCAGCGTGACGGTGATCGCGCACGCCGCGCTGGCGAAGGCGGCCACGCCACTGGACTTGATCGGCAACCAGCGCAGGATTTCCGGCGCCAGCTGGTAGCCGGCGATCACGCTCACCGGGAAATAGATCAGTCGCGCCAGCAGCGGTTGCTTGGCGGCGGACACCACGAACAGCGCGCCGCCGGCGAAGGCGCCGATCAGCGCGTCGCCGTCGATGCCAGGCAGCACGGAGGCAAGGCCCACACCGGTGGCGATCAAGAAGCCGCTCGATACGGAGGTGGGTTCGGTCATCAGATCAGTCCCATAGCTGCACAAGCGGCGTCATCGCCGCTGTGGTGGTGGTTACCTCGGGCAACTCCACTGGCGTGCCATGCGGCAGCACGGCGCCCAGTTCGGCCAGGCCGGGATTGAGGAGGTAGGTGCGCTCGACCAGGCCGGCCGTGCTGCCCAGGTGGCGCCAGCACAGCAGGTCGACGGTGTCGCCTTGCATGGCGTGCACGCGCATCAGATGAGCTCCACCGTGCTGCGCGGCAGGTTCTGCAGGTCGCGCACAGCCCAGCGCTGGTCGCGGCGTAGCTCGGTGATGCTCGGTGACAGGTCATCGGCGCGCTGGTTGGCACTGTCGGTCGCGTCGAAGCTGCGATAACGCTCTGCCACCTCGACCGCCGTGGCACACGCGACTGCGCGCAGGTACAGCTGGACGCGGCGCGAGACGCCGTCGACGGTGGTGCTGGGTACATCGGCCAACGCGGCCCAGCCGGCGGCCTGCTGCGTCTGCGCCCAGGCCTGCAACTCATCGTTGACCGCCAGCATGGCGGCGACGATGGCGTGGCGCAGGCGTGCATCGGTGACCGTGCCATCCAGGCGCATGCTCGCCCGCACGCTGGTCGGGGCGATCGCCGGCCAGAACGGCGCGTTGGCGATCGCATCGGGCGTGGCGCTGGTGGTGCCGGTGGCAGTGAATCCGCTCATGGATGGCTCGAAAGAGATCGCCGGTGGTCGGGGCGTCACCGCAGCGGTGAAGTGCTGTGGATCGGCCCCGAGCCGGCGAGGGTTGCGGGGACGCTCGGTTAGGCGCTGGCGCCCGCAGGCTCAGCGCTGAACTTCTTCAGGAGCCGCTCGGCGCGCTCCAGATCCTTCTTGCCGCCGCAGCTGCCGTGCAGTGCGATGGCGCGCTGCAGGTCGGCCACTGCTGCAGCCACGATGGGCTGCGCCTGGTCGGCGGGCGTCTCGTCGGTGATGCCCGCCAGCGATGCGCGGGCCAGGGCCAGATGCAGCTTGGCGCGCACTTCGTCGGGCATGTCCTGCTCGGCGGTCAGCGTGGCGGTGTCAGCCAGCACGCTCGCATCGAACGCCTGGCCGGTCTTCTGCGCCGACAGCGCCGCCTCGGCGATCTCTTCAGCCAGCACGCAGCCTACGGTGCGGGTGAAGCGGTCGGGCATCTGCAGCTGGTGCTTGAGTACGTAGGCGCCCAGCTCCAGCGCGCCGGCATAGTCGCCGGCATCGATCCGCCACACCATGCACGTCACGACGATCTCGTCCTGCGCGCCCTGGCCACCGGCCAGCACGCCGGCCAAGTACGGCGCGTACCCGGGCAACAGCTGCACCTTCAGGGCGGCCTTGCCCTGGTCGGACTGGATCTGCTTCAGGCGCAGGCGATCGCTCTGCAATTGCGCCATGTGCTGCTCGTAGGCGGTGGCGCCGGCCATGAGCTGGTGCGGGGCACGCTGGGCCGCTTCCAGCTCGGCCAGCACGCGGCTGTGGTGACGCTTGGCGGGACTGTCGGCCACGGTTTAGGCCTCGATCTCGATGTGCTCGACCACGCAGCCCAGGCCATAGTCTTCGACCACGTAGGCATCGTTGGAGGACTCGTAGTTCTCGATGCGATCGCGCGCGGGCACTTCCTGGATGTAACGACGACGGCCGCCGGTCTGGTAGTAGATCGACAGGTTGGCCAGCGAGGTGACCATCAATGCGCCGTCCGGCAGGTAGGGCACCTCGGCCACCTGCAGGCCGCCCACGCGGCGCTGGCTCAAGATCAGATCGGTGGCGATCTTCTCGCTGGCCGGCTGCTCCTTGTTGACCATTGGGAAATACTTGTCGTGCATCAGGTCGCGGCCCAGCACCACGACCAGGCTCGGATCCTTGCGGTGCCACGGATCGAGCAGGTTGCTCACCACGTCGAATACCAGCGCGTCGAGGTTGCCGTAGTCGGCGCCGGCGGCGCCGATGACCACCTTGCCGGCGGCCTTGCCGCTCGCCAGCACGCGCTGGGCGGCGTTGGTGCGGTACTGCTGCAGCCAGCCGATGTTGACGTCTTCCAGCAGCGGGAATGCGGCGCGGTCGGTGTCGGCGGCGGCATGCGTGCCGTTGAAGCCGATCTGCAGGCGATCCAGTGCCTGACGCTTGACGATGGCATCGCGCAGGCGCGCCTGGAAGTCCGGGAACTTGGCCCAGGTATCGAGCAGCGCATACGGGATGGCGGTGTCGAAGTCGGTCTTCTTGGCGACGTACTCGTTCTTGTCGAGCGCGGCGACATTGCGCGGGGTGCGGGTCTTGCCGGCGCCCGTGTCGGTGCGGCTGGCGATGCTGCCGGTGACGCCGATGCCCACTTTCTGGCCCGACAGCTCGTCCACCGGGATGATGTTGACCTTGGACAGGAACTCGCTCGATTCCTGCATGCGCGATTCCAGCTTCTGCTGCACGGTCGGATCGACAGCGAAGGAGTGGAACGGCGAGGCGACGCCGTTGAGCTTGGCGATCTGCTCGGCGAACTGATTGAACTGCAGGCGGGTGGCGTTTTGCATGGTGGCTCCGAAGGTGGGGCGCTGGCGGCGTGTGTGTGGTGTGGGATCAGCAGTCGGTCAGCACGGCAGCGCCGCCACCGGTGACCACCGGGCGTGCGGGCTGCGCGGGGTCGGGCTGCTGGGACAGCGACTCGCGCAGCTGCGCCAGGTCGCTTGCCAGCTGCGCGTGCTTGGTCTGCTGCGCGGCGTGCTCGGCCTGCAGGCGGTTGAAGCGCTCGTCCTGCCCGCGCACGTGCTCGGCGATCTCTTCGATGCCTTGGCCGAGGTCGGCAAACTGCTCGGCCGTGATGCTGGTGGCGTCCTCGCTTTTGAGCGCGGAGCGGATCCGACTCAGCAGGCCAGCCACCGGGCCTTCGCTGACCTCGCTGAACTCCAGCGCGGTTTCCTCGGCGACGGTGAACAGGTTGCCGGGCGATTGCTTGCGATCGGCCAGCGGATTGGCCTCGGGGTGCTGGCTGGCGAAGGTGAGCATGGAGGTGCCCAGGCTGGCCGGCGAGTCGGTGACCGCCAGGCCGACCAGATACGCCTTGCCAGTGTTGGCGAACTTCTCCTGCACCTCGATGCTGGTGTAGAGCTTCTGCTTGGCCTTGTTGATCGTGACCAGATCGGCGGTCGGCTCGATCTGGGCGAACAGCGCCAGGCGCTTGGTGCCGTCGATCTCGACCTCTTCGGCCTTCACTGCCGTGACATCGCCATACGCGCGGAAGGGGGAGTCCGGCAGCAGGCTGCGCATGTGCTCGATCCAGATGCGGGCGCTGTAGGTCTCGCGGTTATAGGTCGCGGCCATGTCGTCGATCCAGCTGCGCTGAATCGTGCGGCCATCGGTGGTGGCGCCTTCGACGGCCACGCGGAACCAGTTGGAACGGAACTTCTTGGCCTTGGCCGACATGCGTGTCCTCTGCGCTGGATGCGTTTGCGATGCGATGAGTGCATGGTCAAACGCCGCGCAATGCGCAGCAACGCAAAAGGCCTGTAATTCAGGGCGTTACGCAGGCGGTCGCTGTCGGGAATAGATCGCGCGCGTCACTCTGAGTGCATGAGCAGCGTCGCCACTCAACTCCCGATGGACACCCGCAGACAGGCGAAATTCCTGTACTGGATGGGGTGGCGCGTGACTGAGATCGCGCAGGCCATCGGCGAGAACGAGAAGACTGTACACAGCTGGAAGTCGCGTGACGAGTGGGATCGCGCGGATAACGTCGAGCGCATCGGCGGCGCGCTGGAAGCACGCCTGGTCGTGCTGATCATGAAGCCGGAAAAATCCGGCGGGGATTTCAAAGAAATCGATCTGCTGCACCGGCAGCTGGAGCGTCAGGCGCGCATCCAGCGCTACCAGGGCGGCGGCAACGAAGCGGATCTGAATCCGGCCGTAGCCAACCGCAATGCAGCGCCCAAGAAGAAGCCCAAGCGCAACGAGTTTAGCGAAGAGCAGGTCGAGCAGCTGACCACCGCGTTCATCGACGGCTGCTTCGACTATCAGCGCGATTGGTACCGGGCCAGCAACGAGCGCACTCGCATCATCCTCAAGTCGCGCCAGATCGGTGCAACGTACTACTTCGCCCGCGAGGCGCTGATAGATGCGCTCACCACCGGGCGCAATCAGATCTTCCTCAGCGCGTCCAAGGCGCAGGCGCACCTGTTCCGTGGCTACATGCAGCAGTTCGTGCGCGAAACGATCGACGAGACGCTCTCCGGCGGCGACAGCATCGTGTTCCCGAACGGCGCCGAGCTGTTCTTCCTGGGCACCAATGCGCGCACCGCCCAGGGTTACCACGGCAATTTCTACTTCGACGAATTCTTCTGGACCTACGGGTTCAACGAGTTGAACAAGGTCGCCAGCGGCATGGCGATGCACAAGAAGTGGCGCAAGACCTACTTCAGCACGCCATCTAGCATGGCCCACGAGGCCTATACGTTCTGGACAGGCGAGCGCCGCAACAAGGGCAAGCCGGCCGCGCAGCGGATCCAGATCGATGTCTCGCACGATGCGCTGGCCGGCGGGCGCCGTTGCCAGGACCGGGCGTGGCGACAGATCGTCAACATCCTCGACGCCCAGCGCCGTGGCTGCGACCTGTTCGACATCGACGAGCTGCGCGAGGAATACAGCCCGGATGCGTTCGCCAACCTGTTGATGTGCGACTTCGTCGACGACGGCGCCAGCATCTTCCCGTTGGCGATGCTGCAGCCGTGCATGGTCGACAGCTGGGTCGAGTGGGGACAGGACTACAAGCCGTTCGCCCTGCGCCCCTACGGCGATCGCGCGGTGTGGATCGGCTACGACCCGGCCGAGACCGGCGACACAGCTGGCCTGGTCGTTGTCGCGCCCCCGCAGCAGCCCGGCGGCAAGTTCCGGCTACTGGAGCGCATCCAGTTCCGAGGCATGGACTTTGCCAAGCAGGCCGCCGAGATCGAGCGCATCACGCGCCGCTACTGGGTGACCTACATCGGCATCGACACCACCGGCATGGGCAGCGGCGTCGCGCAGTTGGTGAAGCAGTTCTTCCCGAATCTGGTCACCTTCAGCTACTCGCCCGAGGTCAAGACCCGCCTGGTGCTCAAGGCGTTCGATGTGATTCACAACGGCCGGCTGGAGTTCGACGCCGGCTGGACCGACGTGGCGCAATCGTTGATGGCCATCCGCAAGACCATGACGGCCAGCGGCCGCCAGTCCACCTTCACCGCTGGCCGCTCGGAAGAGACCGGCCACGCGGACCTGGCGTGGGCACTG
>NZ_CM002139.1:3153569-3163064 GCF_000454545.1 Xanthomonas cassavae CFBP 4642 | reverse complement strand
GCCCTGTTCCACGCGCTGCAGAACGAACCGCTGGAAGGGCGCACTGCGCGCAACTCCGGCTTCATGGAGATCTCTTGATGTTGACCGACCAGCTGCCCGCCACCGCGCCTGCAGCGCCCGCACGTGCCGAAGTCTTCACCTTTGGCGATCCGACGCCGGTGCACGATGGGCGCGGGGTGTTGGACTATCTGGAATGCTGGCAGAACGGGCGCTGGTACGAGCCGCCGGTGGCGCTGGACGGCCTGTCCAAGACCACCCGTAGCAATCCGTTCCTGCAGTCCGGGCTGATCTTCAAGCGCAACATGCTGGCGCGCACGTTCAAGCCACACCGGCTGCTGTCGCGCGAGGCCTTCGAGCAGCTGTCGCTGGACTGGATCACGCTGGGCAATGGCTACCTTGAGCGCCGCCGCAACCGCATGGGCGGTGCACTGTCACTGGCTGCGCCGTTGTCCAAATACATGCGGCGCGGCATCACCGAGGGTGAGTACTTCCAGGTGCGCACCTGGCACGACGAACACGTGTTCGAGCCGGGCAGCGTGTTCCAGCTGCGCGAAGCCGATGTCGACCAAGAGCTCTACGGCCTGCCCGAATGGATGCCCGCCATGCAGTCGGCGCTGCTCAACGAGTCCGCCACGCTGTTCCGCCGCAAGTACTACAACAATGGCTCGCACGCCGGCTTCATCCTGTACCTGACCGACCCGCAGCAGAGCCAGGAAGACGTCGACGCGCTGCGCACCGCCATGAAGGGCGCCAAGGGGCCGGGCAACTTCCGCAACCTGTTCCTGTACTCGCCAGGCGGCAACAAGGATGGCCTGAAGCTCATCCCTGTCAGCGAAGTGGCGGCCAAGGACGAGTTCAGCGGCATCAAGGGCATTACCCGCGACGACATGCTGGCCGCGCTGCGCATCCCCCCGCAACTCATGGGCATCGTGCCGCAGAACGCTGGCGGCTTTGGCTCGATCCGTGAGGCCGCCGCTGTGTGGGCCGCCAACGAGCTGGAGCCGCTGCAGGCGCGCATGTTGAAGATCAACGACTGGGTGGGCGATGAGGTCATCGCCTTCACCCCCTATGCGCCGCCAGCGGCCGCGTAATCCTTTCCCACCGCAAGACCACGCAATGCTCAAGAATCTCCGTTGTGGCGAATGCGCCCGCCTGCTGTGCAAGGCCGGCGCCTTTGATGAAATCCAGATCAAGTGCCCGCGCTGCGGCACGCTCAATCACTTGAAGGCCGAGAGCCTCACCTCCGATCGCCGCGAGCGAATCCAAGAAGGCTCTCACCATGAAAAACCAGCTCCTGCAGGGCGACGCCCTGACCATCCTGCCCACGCTCGAAGCCAATTCGTTCGACGCGCTGATCACTGATCCGCCATATGCCAGCGGTGGGCTGCATGCCGCCGCGCGGGCCAAGCCGCCCTCGGTAAAGTACGTCCAGGGCGGTGGCGCGCAACTGCATGCCGACTTTGTCGGCGACGAGCGCGACCAGCGCTCGCACCTGAAGTGGATGCACTTGTGGCTATCCGAGTGCGCGCGTGTGCTCAAGGAGGGCGCGCCGGTGCTGCTGTTCACCGACTGGCGGCAGTTGCCGCTGACCACCGATGCGCTGCAGATCGCCGGCTTCACCTGGCGCGGCATCACTGTCTGGGACAAAACCGAAGGCGTGCGGCCGCAGCTGGGGCGCTTCCGCAACCAGGCCGAATACATCGTGTGGGGCAGCAAGGGCAACATGCCGCTGGACCGCCGTGCGCCAGTGCTGCCGGGTGTCATCCGTGAGTCGGTACGCAAGGCCGACAAGCATCACCTGACCGGCAAGCCGACCGGGTTGATGCGGCAGCTGGTGCGGATCTGCGAGTCAGGTGGGCGCGTGCTTGACCCATTTGCCGGGTCTGGAACTACGCTGGTCGCCGCGCAGCTGGAAGGCTTCGAGGCGGTGGGTATCGAGATGACCGATCAGTATGCTGCCGTTACGCGCGACCGGTTGACAGCCCTGTAATCAACATCACCGAGCCGTCCCCTGTGGCGGTTCGGTTTTTCATTGCTGGGTGGATGAGCGCAAGGTGATCGCCCGATACTGCCCGCGATCGCCGTAGCGCGGTCCCTTCTTCTCCAGCTCCGCACACAGCCTGTCTTCGCCGCAGGCCACCAGATTGGCGCGGGCAACGCGATCCAGAAAGTTGATTTCTGCCCGGAGCTGGGCGGCTTCAGCGACAGCCGCTTTGGTGCTGTAGAGCGCATAGCCAGCGACGACCATGCTCATGACACCCGCAGCCAGCAGCGCAATCGATGCGATCCACATGCGCCGCGTTGTCNCGGCTTCAGCGACAGCCGCTTTGGTGCTGTAGAGCGCATAGCCAGCGACGACCATGCTCATGACACCCGCAGCCAGCAGCGCAATCGATGCGATCCACATGCGCCGCGTTGTCGTCGTTTCCAGGGAATGTTGTGCATGTACATAACGCTGGGTGGCCTGCTGGACGGCCTGCTCCGCAGTTGCCATCTTCTTGTTGAATCGCTCAGCCGCCGGTTCCAGCGTTTGCGTCAGCGCCTGATTGCTCAATTGCGTTAGCCGGGGCAGCGCGTTTTCCACCACACGATTGACGCGCTGATCGGCGCTATTGACCGCGCTCCGCAGAAGCTGAAGCTGCTCCCGGACTAGAGCTTCCAATGCGTCTTCTCGCCGCTGCAGCGTCCCAATCACCACCGCCATGGCCTGGATCGATTCTTTCAGTGTGCGTTCCGACCCGTTGACATCGGGTAGCGCGGAGGTGTCCTGCATGTCCATAGTGTTCTCTCGATAATTCAATGCGCCGCACGTGTTGCGATCATCCACCACCACCACCACCACCACCACCACCACCACCGCCACCACCGCCGCCTCCACCGCCACCGCCACCGCCGTCTCCGCCACCATCACCCTGCGGACCGCCTTGCATCGCCGGTCCGTTGGCGAACTGCGGTAGCGTCAGCACCATCACCGGGCCACGGCTGGTTTGCACCTCTGCCGAGACGTCCATGTTCAGTGCCTGGCGCGTACTCGCCTGTTCCTGGGCTTCCTGCATTGCCTGGGCATCCAGAAATTCATGCCCTTGTTTGGCAAGCGCTTGGCTGTAGGGACTATTGGCGACACGTTTCAAGGCCTGTTCGATCGCCAGTTCGTTCTTGCAGTCGATGGCGTACAGCAACTCGTCCACATCCGGATCGCCGGTGATGGTCTTACGCTGGGGCTGCGGCCGATCTTCCTGCTCGCCAGCGGCCAGAGGGTGTGGCGCGGTGTCTGCTGGCGGGGCGCGTGGTGGTCTCAGCCCAGAGGGGCCATCCGGATCGTACCCATCACGCAATTCCAACTCGGTAAACGGCCGTTCACCACGGTCCACGCGCGCCTGCCGCGCTTCTGCGACGCGGTTTTCTGTTTCGAGCTCCTGTTCGAGTTGGATGCGCAGCTCACGCATGGAGCGCGCTATTTCCTCCCAGGAGTCCGGATCGGTGGGCACAGCGGCAGGACGGTCGTGCTGATCTACCAGGGACGCGGAAAGCGGCTCGCGTGCATCGGTCGCGTCCTCGGGTGGATCGGCTGCGCGGCCAGCGGTCGGCATTTCCAGCGATGGCGCTGCCGCTTGCGCGAGGTGTGCGGACACTGGGATCGCTGCAGGGAGATCTGGTGCTTCCGATGCTTGAGCCTGTGGCGTGCGCGCCTGTTGATCATCGCGGTGTTCTGTGGCCACCGGGGTGGCGAATGATGGTGCGGAAGGCGCGGTCGCCGCCTGGGCCAGGCGCGCATCCGCCGGCTGCGCGGGTTGATGCGCTGGTGCATCTTGGAGCGCATGCGAGGCGTGCGCCGTCATCGACCGTTGGCCGCTGTGCAGGTACGCAACCTGCTGCTGATCTGTCGGTGCTGTCTGCGTGATCGCCGCGCTCTGCGCTGGCTGCTGCTGAACTTCCTGTGGACGCTCTTCCTGCGCGTGTTGGCTTTGCGGCCGCTGCTGCTGCGCTACGTCGGATGCATGTGCTTGCGCAGGCTCTGCCAGCTGTTCCTGGGGTCGTTGGGTGAGGTCATCCTGGGTAGACCGCTGCTCGGGTTGGCGCGGCGATGTGTCCTGCGCATGGAGCGACGACGGCTCGCGCGAGGCTGCTTCCTGTGCCAGCTCCTGCTCGCGTTGTGGAGCCGCTTGGGCGTGCAGCGGCTGTTGCTCGGGATGTTGCACAGTCTGCGCCTGCAGGCGTTCCTGCTGGCTCTGCTGGACGCCCTGTGCCTGGCGTGCTTCCTGCTCGCGCTGCTGCGTCTCCTGGGCCTGCTGCTGCGCTTGTTCGCGCTGTTGGGCGTCCTGTGTCTGACCTTCCAGCTCTTCCAGTCGCTGCGCGTCCCGCTGCAGCAGCTCCAGCGCGGCATGCGCCTGTAGCGCCTGCGCAGCCTTCGCCCGGACGTCGTGCGATGCCTGCGCCTCCAGCGCGTGNAGCTCTTCCAGTCGCTGCGCGTCCCGCTGCAGCAGCTCCAGCGCGGCATGCGCCTGTAGCGCCTGCGCAGCCTTCGCCCGGACGTCGTGCGATGCCTGCGCCTCCAGCGCGTGGGCGCGTGTCTGGGCCAGTTGCTGATCTTGCGTCTGGCGTTGCTGCTGGTCTTGTTCTTGACGCGCCTGTGCGGCACTGGCGACCTGCATCCGCACCTGCAGATCCATCACCAGTTGTGGGCTGGAGGATGCGTTGGCGTCAGATGTGTCGCTATCTGCCGATCCCTCGGATGGGCGCGGCATGGAGGCCAGCTGCTGTGTGGGGGCCGCGGGCTGCTGCCGCGCCTGTACCTCCCGCAGTACCTGGCGGATGTCTTCGCTGCTGGTGACCGCCACGATGCGCTCTACGCCATCGGTGCCACGCTGCAGATGCGCGATGGGGCTATCGGCGCCAAACGTACCGCCAGGCCCGCGCTGCAGTTGCAGCGCGCTATCGCCGGTGAGTCCCTCGGCCTCCCGGGTGCGTTGGGTCGCCAGCTCGATCGCCTCGCGCCATTGCGGCTGCAACTCGGTGCCGACAATGCGATAGCGGTAGAGCGTCTGCTCGCCCTGTAGGTCTTGCGGCGATTGCCCGATGGCGGCAATCGCCTGCGCTTGCTCGGCCAGTGCCGGTTGCAGCAGTGTGCGCGTGGTGTCAAGTTCCAGCACGCGATTGCCATCGGGCGGGGCGCCGTTGCTGGTCCACTGCCCATCCATGTTGCGGTAGTAGCGCTGGCCGTCGGAGGCGGTCAACGCATCCGGGTCGGGCAGCGCCTGCTGCACGGCCGGCGACATCGGCAGGCCATCGGCCGCCCAGCCGCTGCGGTGGTGCGCCAGCTCATAGCGCGCGGCGATCGCGCCGGGACTGTTGGCGATGTTGCGGGCGATGACCTCCTGCGCTTGCGCGTCCAGCTCGGCTGCGCGTTGCGGCGAAGCGGTTTCCTGCACGTAGTTGCCACGATCATTGGCGCCAGAGATCTCGGCCTTGACCAGCCGATGCCACTGGCCGTCCGCCGCATCGCGCCGCCAGTCGGCCGTGCTCAGACTGGGGCGGTCAGTGGCGTTGGCCGGCTGGCGATACGGATCCTGCGGAGCGGGCGCATCTTTGAGGGCGAGCGCGGCAGCGGCGTTGGTGGCCTGGTAATTGAATTCGCGTGCCTTTTGGTAGCTGGCGACGATGGGGGTGGATGTGGGGTTGTCCACACCGTCGTTGGTAGTGTCGGCCTTGCCCTCACGCGCCCAGGCGCGGCCATCGAACGACCACTGCGTGCCCTCGCGATCGGTCTGGGTGTAGATGGCGCGGTTGTCGAGCAACGCGGCGGCCTTCTCGCCAGCAGTACTCAAGAAATACGCATCGGCCGCGATCAGCACCATCGGTCCGGCGCCCGAGCTCCCCAGCGCGTAGGCAGCGGCAGTACCGCCGGCCCAGCCGCCAACGTTGCGGCCGGCGAAATGCGCGAGCTCCGATTGTGCGGCGAGCGGGTTGTCCTGGCCCAGAAGCTGCGTGGCGCGTTGGCCGGTCATTACCGTGTCGGCGGCGGTGGCGAGCAGGCCGGCAGTGCGNAAATGCGCGAGCTCCGATTGTGCGGCGAGCGGGTTGTCCTGGCCCAGAAGCTGCGTGGCGCGTTGGCCGGTCATTACCGTGTCGGCGGCGGTGGCGAGCAGGCCGGCAGTGCGCAGTGCCTGGCCGGCGGAGAGCTCGCCGGCCAGCAGCTCGGCGGTGGTGAAGCCGCGTTGGGAGACTGGTGTGTACGGCGCATGCGGTGTAGCGGCTGCGCCTTGGCGAATGCTGCGCGCAGCAGTGCCGATGGCTGTCGGCGTGTCATCCAGGACCTGCTGGACCAACGCCGCATTGGACTCGGATAGCCTCACTCGGCCGGCATCTTCGGCGTGCGCAATGGCCATGCGGAATTCCTCGCGGCCGGCGATCTCGCGTACTAGGACGTCGGGTTCACGCGGGACGCCGACGAGATTGCGCCCCGTCGTCCGTGCGACATCGATCACTTCTGTGATTCGCCTCTCGGAGTGGGTGATCGCGGCCCATTCGGATTCGACATCGCTCATGGAGCGCAGCGTTCTCAACTGGTCTTCATGGGCAGCGCGGTATTGATCAATCTCGGAGAGGGTGCTGCGGTTTTGCGCGTTCGTTTCGGCCTTGGTCAAGCGATCTGGGGTAGTTGCAAATGCATCGCCATTGATGAGCGCGACTTTGAGTGTGTCTCGAAAATCGTGAACTTGAGCGGCAATTTTTCTCAGTGCTACTTGATCGTCATCCAGCGCTGCCTGACCAACATCATTTTTCTCAAGTCGATTCAGAAAGTCTGTGACTCCATCTGTATAAGAACCTCGCGTCCGTCCCCGATGAGGCGATGTTTCAATTGCGTCGGCTAGTTTGCCGTCTACCGGCAAATACAATCGATTTGCGGACGCATGCTCATCGATGAGGCCATGCTCAGTTAGCTTCTGGAGCAAAAGATGATCGCGAAAAACATCTTGTTCAATTACATGATGACTATGAAGGATGACTTGATTGGCAGGCATGCTTGTTGGCTCTTTGGTCGCGATAGACAGTCAGTAAGCCGAAGCGTCGATAAGTCTGACTCCACGTGTTTTTGGTGATCTGCCGAAACCGTTTTCGATCAGCGCATCACGTAATAAGCGATCGCAGAAAGCGTCTGCCGTGTACGGCGTCCGAAAGACGTGGGCCGATGCAACGACTTCCTTATCGAAAGCCAAGCTCGCGCCGCCAGTCAGATCGAAGTACTTGCCTTTCGAATATCCCTCCGTCAGAACCTTGACCGTTGACGCACCCTCGTCGATCGCATCAATCACTCTGGTGACGTCACACAAGTAATATTGAGGGCCTTGCGATCCGTCTTCCAGAAGAAAATCGCAGCGCACGAACTCGAATCCTTTGGGATCAATGGATTCGAGCACTCTCTTTAATGGGTCTGAGGTTAGCCAGTATCCGCTGAAGCCGCCTTGCAGATCATTCGGCATCTGTCCTCGACTTTGGTTATATCGAAGGCGCGGAGCTTCTTTCAGCGGCGGGAACCCTCCGTCCGGTGGTCGAATGATGCCCCTGCCTTCTGGGCGGAGTGCCTTCTCGTTTTCAAACACCACGCCATGTCCAGACCCACCACTGCGCATATCAGGTCTGAAGATGTAGAACGCACCTTTTTGAGGTGTGCTGTCGAGTGTTGCGCGGGCTTCTTTTGCTTCATTCATAGGTACTTTCTCTCAACAATCCAGCATGCGTCGAACAGGTGCCCACAAGTGAGTCGCTTCGCTGCCTCCCCATCAGACGCCCACCTCTGCGCTTGATCGCCAGTAATGGAGGCAGGGCCGGCGGCGGATGCTGGCATGTTGTAGGCCCTGTTGGGACGGGATACGGCCCCCTATGTTGCACGTCTTCAGCGACCGACGCAGTAGGAAAACCCCGACGCCTACGGACAGCGCTGGCCCTGGCGCGCGCAATCGTCGCCCCGCCACGCCTGCGGTCTTCATGCATGGCTTTCGCTGCACCCCCGCAGGGTGGGCCTAGACCGCGCTGCTGTTACCGATCCGTGCGATTCAAGGAGGCCTTTCTTCCCTGCAGATCGCTGCGCGCCTGGGGGGCTTCGCGGGGGCGACCGGCTGCGATCCGTTGCTAGGCCTCCCGGCGCATTTCGGTAAATGACCATCGGAACGAGGTAATCGGTAATCCGGAGCCTGAAACAAGGCCTAAGCAATTGATGCCAATGGGAATTTCCGGATTACCTTTTGGGGTGATTTAAGGTAATCCGGCTTCCATAGAAAAGTTATGTGATTGAAATTTAAGGGTATTTTTTGGGGGCGTGATTACCTCCCCGAAAGGTAATCCCATTACCTCTCAATTACCCTCCTGATTAGCCCCGACTCTCAGCCATGAAAATTGCTCGCTGCACGTAAAACCTGCTCTGGGCATGGTGTGGATTGCATCATGGCCGTGGCAAGTCGTGGCAGCATNAAAACCGGCTCTGGGCATGGTGTGGATTGCATCATGGCCGTGGCAAGTCGTGGCAGCATCTCGCGCAAGCGGAATCGACGATTAAAACGATAGGCCGCTTCTCCCAGGTAACGCCTTGCGTATTTGCCTTGCGCGATGGCGTGATACACGCCACTGATGGCGCGTTTGAGATTGCCCAGCACCACGTTGAGCCAACGTGCACCGGCCGTTTCGGTCGCGGCACGACCACCGCCAGTGTCCAGCGTGGTGTGCGCGTGGCCGGCGTCTTCTAGCCGGCGGAAGCAGGCCAGCCCATCGGTGTAGACCTCGCATTCGGGCGCCAAGCGACGGGCAATCCAGTCCTGCAGCGAGGTGTTGTCGAAGCTGCGCACCGGCTCGATCACCACAAAGCGCGGCGCGGTGAAGGTGGCATCGGTCTGCACCGCAATCAGGAACGCTTGTTTGTTCTCCGATCCGCGTCCGGCCTTGCCACCGTTACGCTCGCCGCCGAGATAGGCATCGTCGATCTGCACGAAACCCGCCAGTTTCCGCATGGATTCGCGCTCGGCCATAACCTGCATGATCTTGTGTTTCATCCGCCAGGCCGTCTTGTAGTTGACGCCCAGATGCCGCATCAACTCCAGCGCGGCCATGTTGGTTTTGGTCGAGGTCAGCAGGTGCAACGCCAGCATCCAGGTGCGCAGCGGCAGCTTGGTGCCTTCGAACATCGTGCCTGCAATCAGGCTGGTCTGATGCCGGCACGCGCTGCATTGGTAGTAGATCGCAGCACCCCGCTTGAAACGCGAGCGCACGCGTCCGGCACAAACAGGGCAACGAAAGCCTTGCGGCCAGCGCCACTTGTAAAGCGCGCGATAGCACTTGGCTTCGGTGCCGTAGGACGCGAAGAACTCAGGCATCGACAATCCCGCTTGGAACTGCACGGCATTGATACTCATCACGCCACCTCGTTGGCTTCAGGTGACAGCAGCATCCACCCAGCGCGGCGCAGATCCTGCGACAGGCGGCTGATGGTCAGGGCTAATCAGG
>NZ_CM002139.1:3072031-3153469 GCF_000454545.1 Xanthomonas cassavae CFBP 4642 | reverse complement strand
ATACTCATCACGCCACCTCGTTGGCTTCAGGTGACAGCAGCATCCACCCAGCGCGGCGCAGATCCTGCGACAGGCGGCTGATGGTCAGGGCTAATCAGGATTACCCTTTAATTACCTTTGAAAGATATTCGTAATTTATTGATAAATATGAATATAAGCACCTTTTTATAGGCTGGTTACCTAAATTACCTTTCCCCGAAGGTCATCTGAAAAATTGAGATTGGGGCGCGCTAGAGTGGGTTGCCACACCTCCCGCTACGACCGGTTGCCCCGCAATGTCGCTGACCTACGATGCTCCGCAGGCAAACCTCGATCCCGTCTACGCGGCAGGCGGGAAGCGCTGGTGGGTGGTAGACCGGGCAGTGGTCATGCTCGAGCGCGGAAGCCGGTTGGCTAACAAGCACGGTGGTCAGCAGCACACCTTATATATGTCGGTCACTGCTGCATGAGCGAGATCGATGCTGGCGATGAACCTGTGCTGCCGCCTGGCTTCCGCTGGGATAGGCCTTGGCAGGGCGCGATGGGGTCACCGACCGCGCTTTTCTTCGAGGGTGAAGAGGTGGCCAGGTTGGTGCAGAGACTCACTGGCGAGTGGTACGTGCTGCTGGAGCGCCAAAAGCCGGTGCCGCCTGGCAAACCCTTCGCACCCTTTGTCCAGCGTGACTGCAGCAGCTTCGACCAGGGGCGACGTGGCACCGTCATGGGGCAGTGCGCCATGAGGCCAGGATCCGAGCTGAGGTGACCGCCCGGAGGACGCATTCTTGAGCCATTTAGGGCGAAGCCGGTGACCGCAAGGGCCGGGAAAAATGGCAGGACGCCTACGTGCGCACTAGGCCTCCGGCGTCAGCCGCTGGGAAAAATAAGTGAGGCAAGTCGCTGATTCGTAAGCTCAGTAGCGCTAACTGTTAATCAGGGGGTCGTTGGTTCGAGTCCAACTTCGGGCGCCAAGATGTGAAAAGAGGCCGCGACTAGTCGCGGCCTCTTTGTTTCTTGGCCTTATGGCTGCGGGCAGTTGGTGGGCATGGTGTAGCGCACGGCGCGTGCTCTCCCTGCGTTGTTGATCACAACGTCTGCGAGTCGCTTGGCGTTGCTGCACAGGCTGATGGTGATGTTGGTGCCGCTGCTTCGGCCGCTGGGAAGGAACCGCACGACAGGCCTGCCAAGGCTCGAGGTCACGTCGATATCGCCGGTCGCCGGATACTGGGTGACTCTCAGGATGGCGGCGCTCTGCGCTGGTTGTCCGTGGCGGTCAGGGTCCTTGAACAGGATCCAGCCCTGGCTCCACACCCGGTCGGGCCGACAGGTTGCCCCATCGGCAGATGGGCACATGCTCATGGGAACGCGCTGCGTAATGGCCAGGCTTCTTGCCATCGCAAGATGTGCCGTGAGCAAATGCACTCGGGTTGTCGCCCGATGCCGCTCCAGAATGCCCTGGAAGCTCGGCAAGCCGATGGCTGACGTGACGGCAATGACCGCCATCACGACCAACAACTGCACTGCGGTGTACCCTCTCGCGCTCGAACGGGTCACTGCTCCCATCGCGCTTCTCCCTTGAGGTCGAGCGAGCAGTCTCCGTGTTGGCCGCATGCCAGGAAACGCCTGCCTCACTCAAGTGAACGTCAGACTTTTACCGGCATCGACCTACGAGATTTCGTACCGTCTTCCCCCGAGATCCGCTCCATGACCGACCGCTTTGAACTCGTCTCCCCATACTCTCCAGCCGGCGACCAGCCCGCTGCCATCGAGAAGCTGGTGGCCAACTTCGAGGCTGGCCTGGCCAAGCAGACCTTGTTGGGGGTGACCGGTTCGGGCAAGACCTACACCATCGCCAATGTCGTGCAGCAGGTGCAGAAGCCGACCCTGGTGATGGCGCCCAACAAGACGCTGGCGGCGCAGTTGTACGGCGAATTCAAGTCGTTCTTCCCGAACAATGCAGTCGAGTACTTCGTCAGCTACTACGACTATTACCAGCCCGAGGCCTACGTGCCGTCGTCGGATACCTTCATCGAGAAGGACAGTTCGATCAACGAGCACATCGAGCAGATGCGCCTGTCGGCGACGAAGACTTTGCTGTCGCGTCGCGACTCGCTGGTGGTTGCGACGGTGTCGGCGATCTACGGTCTGGGGGCGCCCGAAGATTACTTGTCGCTGCGCCTGATCCTGTCGATCGGCGAGCATATCGATCAGCGTCAGTTGATCCGGCACCTCACCGACCTGCAGTACACCCGCAACGAATTCGAGCTCACCCGCGGCGCGTTCCGCGTGCGCGGGGAGGTGGTGGACGTGTTTCCGGCCGAGTCGGATACCGAGGCCTTGCGGATCGAGTTGTTCGATGGCGACGTCGAGCAGCTGACCCTGTTCGACCCGTTGACCGGCGAAACCCTGCGCAAGCTGCAGCGCTATACCGTTTACCCCAAAACGCACTACGCCACCACGCGCGAGCGCACGCTCAGCGCCGTGGATACCATCAAGGAGGAGCTGAAGGAGCGTCTGGAGCAGCTGTATTCCCAGAACAAGCTGGTGGAGGCGCAGCGCCTGGCGCAGCGTACCCAGTTCGATCTGGAGATGATGGCCGAAGTGGGCTTCTGCAACGGCATCGAGAACTACTCGCGGCACCTTACCGGCAAGGCGCCGGGCGAGCCGCCGCCGACCCTGTTCGACTACCTGCCGCCGGACGCATTGCTGGTCATCGACGAATCCCACGTGACCATTCCGCAGATCGGCGCGATGTACAAGGGCGACCGTTCGCGCAAGGAAACGCTGGTGGAGTTCGGCTTCCGGCTGCCGTCGGCGCTGGACAACCGGCCGCTGCGCTTCGAAGAGTGGGAGGCGCGCTCGCCGCGTAGCATCTACGTGTCTGCAACGCCTGGTCCGTATGAGCTGCGCGAATCCGCCGGCGAGATCACCGAGCTGGTGGTGCGGCCGACCGGTCTGATCGATCCGGTGGTCGAGATCCGCCCGGTCGGTACCCAGGTCGACGACCTGATGTCCGAGGTGCACGAGCGCATCAAGCTCGGCGATCGCGTGCTGGTCACCACGCTGACCAAGCGCATGGCCGAAAATCTCACCGAATACCTGGGCGAGCACGGCATCCGCGTGCGCTACCTGCACTCGGACATCGACACGGTGGAGCGTGTGGAAATCATCCGCGACCTGCGCCTGGGCAAGTTCGACGTGCTGGTCGGCATCAACCTGTTGCGCGAAGGTCTGGACATGCCGGAGGTGTCGCTGGTGGCGATCCTGGATGCGGACAAGGAGGGCTTCCTGCGCTCGACGGGCTCGCTGATCCAGACCATCGGCCGCGCCGCACGCAATCTGCGCGGCAAGGCCATCCTGTATGCCGACAAGATCACGCGTTCGATGCAGGCGGCGATCGACGAGACCGATCGCCGCCGCGAGAAGCAGGTCGAGTACAACCTCGAACACGGCATCACGCCCAAGTCCGTGGCGCGCCCGATCTCCGACATCATGGAGGGCGCGCGCGAGGATGCGGCCGAGAAGAAGGCCGGCAAGGGGCGCTCGAAGTCGCGCCAGATTGCCGAAGAGACCCCCGACTATCGCGCGATGAAGCCTGCGGAGATTGCCGGCAAGCTCAAGAGCCTGGAGCAACAGATGTACCAGCACGCCAAGGATCTCGAATTCGAGGCGGCAGCCCAGATTCGCGACCAGATCCAGAAGTTGAAGGCTGCCAGCCTTGGGTAGGGCAGATAGCTCGCCCTGCAGGTGCAATAGGGCTTGTGGTCGGTAAAACCCTGCGCTAGAATGCGCGCCCTGCACAGCGCAATGCTGACGCAGGATTCGGGCGGTTAGCTCAGCGGTAGAGCACTACCTTGACATGGTAGGGGTCACAGGTTCGAACCCTGTACCGCCCACCACTCAAGCCCCTGAAAAGAGGGCGAAAAGTGGAGACGAAGAAAGCCGGCCATTGGTCGGCTTTTTTGTTGTCCTGCAACCATCCTGCAAAACGCGAAGGGGTGCACCATGGCAGAGCTTGTGTCCGGCATCGATTGGGGCTCAGTCGCCGACTGGGTTTCCGGTATTGGCTCTTTGACCGCGGCGATCGTTGCAATATGGCTCGCCAAACATGGGGAGAGGATCAAGCTGCGCGGATACTGCGGCCTGCGCGTCCTTGTAGGCGGTGGCCATCACGAGGACGTGGTTTCCTTCTCTGTTACGAACGTGGGAACTCGAGCCACGGTCATCAGCAACATCTCCATGCACACGGGCATTTACAAGAAAAGGCACGCCATTCTCAACTCTTGGAACTTGCCGAATTCCAGCGCGCTGCCTTGTCCGCTCTCTGACGGTCAGACGGCGAGTTGGCAGGTTCCAAACCCTTCAGGAACGGAGTGGCTTGTGGGACTCATGCACGTCGAGACTGCGCACAAGCCGCTTGTCACGAGTAGTTGGGATGTACGCACGCTGCGAGTTCGAATTCATACCAATCATGGAACCGACCTCGTTCTCAAGCCAGAGAAGGCTTTCAGAGAAGCTTTATTGAAGCTGCTTGCACCTGCTGGCGGTCCACCGACGCGGTCCGTGTAGCTCGCCAGCAAGCTGCGCAGGGCGGTCGGGTCGGTGAGGTCAACCGATGGCATCGCCGGCGCGGCGACGCGGCGCTCCAGCTCCTGCCAGCGGTCAACGAGGCGCCCGGTGAACTCCGGTGACAGCTGCGCCACCACCACCAGGCTGTCGCGCATGCCTTGCTCGCCGGCGAAGTGAAACACGCGGACCGGTCGTGGCCGGCCCATTGAATCGAAACCGGCCTTCTCCGCCATTTGAGGACGGACGATTACGCCCTGCTGCACCAGCGTCTCGATGGTCCGCTTGACGTTGTCGTGCCGCCTCTCGACCAGTTCCGCAATCTCGCTGTTGGTGATGACCGGCGCATCGCCGGCGATGGTGAGTTGGTTCATGGGTGCACGTCCTGGCTCGCGCCGGTGATGATGAAAGCCACCTCGCTGCCCTTGCGCGGCTCTGCGCGCACCAGCGGGGTGGGAAATTAAGCGCTGGTCATTGATGCCAAGCACCTGCGTCCAGCCCCGCCGGATCGGAAGGCGACGAGCGCGGCGCGCTGGTGTCATTCGACTAAAACGCGTCGAATAAATTTTCCTTCGGCGGCTTATCGGCGCCGAGCTTCTGCCGATCGGCCGGCGTCAGGCCGAGCCGCGCAAGGCAGCCGATCAGGTGAGAGTACTTGGCCGCTTTGAACTCTGGCCCCTTGGAGCGAAACTCAGCCAGCAGCGACCCTGCGATTTCCATCACGAAGCGGTCGGAGCACGTAAGGACGCCGGGTGGCGCACACTTCTCAAGCTCCTTCCACGCTGCAGCTGCATCCGCCGGCAGATGGTCGGGGGGCTGGCCCAGGGCGACCTTGGACTTGGGCGCCTGGCGCTTGTATCGCTGCGGGTTTCGCTTGTCGGCCCCCTTGAGGCGGGCCAGCTCATCGGGCTGCTTGTGCCTCGCCATTGGTCACCAACTGAAATTCAAATTCTGCGGAAACGCGAAGAAAGGGGGACGAACGGGCCGGGTCCGGACCGCCCCCGACTTTGACCCTCCCCCCGGGGGGGCGCTCATTCAGGTGCAAACGCCGTGCGGAGAGACGCCCTACAACTGCTGCCGCCTCCCTGCGCGACGGTGGCCAGGTCACGTGCCCTTGTGCGCGGCTCGCCCTGGCTGCCGGTGTTGTTGCGGACACCGCCGGCTGGTCCGCTGGCCCAATCTGAGAAGGCCAGGTGCAACGCCTAGGCGGGAACGGTGATGCCTTCGACCACCGCGAATGCTTTGGGGTAAGCGGCTGCCACGTCCACGCGGGTGTGCGCCACGAAGCCCACCTCGCCGGTTTCGGCATACAGCTCCTTGAGCAACTGAATCGAGACGCTCTCGCGGAGGTAGATGGTGAACATCGAGAAGTCGCCGACGTACATTGCCGCGCCATTGGTCGCGGTGCCGACCTTCTCATTGGTCGGGACCTGGCTGGTCGTGAAGAACTTCCAGTCCTCCAATGTTGCGGGGCGGCGCAGGGGCTGGCCGGTGGTGTCCGTCAGCAGGCTGAGCGTCTCGTCCTCACGGGGGGACATGATGACCGCATTGGGAGCAGGCGCGTTGGCTTCAACGATCAGTCGGCGGGCACGGATGAGCGTGCGCCAGGCATTCTCGGAGATCATCTGAAAGCCATTGGTCCCCATCGGCAGCTTGTTCACACCAACGATGTTTCGCAAGCCACGGATCTCCGGAGCCACACCGGAACCCATGAGGCCGGCCCTGTCGATCTCCTTGGCGAAAGCCTGGCCGATGGCGGTGCGCAACGCGTTCTCGATGTTGGGCGAGTCGGCCAGCAGCTCTCGGGAAATCTTGAATCGGAATGCCAGGCTGCGCGGGGTCACATCAACAGCGCGGAAAGCGGGTTCGCTTTCGAGGATCTCGCCCGACTCCTCGCGCCATCCCGCCTTGGGGATCGTGTCCACGGCCGCGATGCGGAAGGAACTGGCAGGCGTGTTGAGCATGGCTACATTGGCGCCGGCGCTCAGCAGTGACGAGGAGGGAACCAGGGCATTGAGAATGCCCGGCAGGAGGACCGTGGGGACCGTGTAGCCGCCAGCGGTGTTGGTGCCCTCGCTGAGGGTATTGCGCACCTGCTCGGTCGTCCTCATGCCCGCCACACCGCGCATGAAGGTGGTCAGGTCAACCTGTTCCGAATCGCTCGACCCACGACCCGAATGCGCCCGCAGCTTCTTGGCGATCGCGCTTTCGTTGCGCAAGTCGTTGGCTGTAAGCAGCGTGCCGATTTGGTTGCCGTCGGTGTCCTTCAGACGATCGGTCGCCGCAGAAACGCCGGCATGCGCAGAGATGGACTGCTCGGCCGATTCCTGAAAATCCAGGCCGGCACTGACCAGGTTGATGTGCGCGTTGATGTGCTCCATGGCGGTGACCACGGAGTCGGTCAGGTTCTCGTCCTTCTCGCGTGCATGCGCCATCAGTGCATTGGAAGCGCGGCGCAAGCTAGCGCGGTAGGCGAGAGTCTCAGCGCGCGGAAGCTGGTCCAACGGAGCGTCTGTTGCCGGCTCGTCGACGGTGATCCCCAGCTTGCCGAGTTCAGCCTTGGCGGTGAATGCGTTCTTGCGATTGGTGGCCTTGGCCCGCATCGCATTGAAATCGAAAGTCATAGCGGTTCCTTAGATGCCCGGAACGCACAAGCGCGCCCGGACCAGTTGAAGTGGTCTCAGAGCGCGCTTTGGCGTGGCCTCTGCCGCAATGTCCGTTCGAGAGTGAGCAACCCGTGGGGTTTCTCGCTCCGATGCGGACATGGTAGCGCTCTGATTCGGTTGTGGAAGATGTTTCGTTACGATGGATCGATGGCACGGCGCATTCGGAATGCCTTCTGACGGCATGCGGCGTTGCAATAGCGTTTGGGCCTGCCCGTCGATGAAAGGGCGATCGCAGCGCCGCATACCTGGCACGATGCAGACTGCGAGTGCAGTGGCTCAGGGCACCGAGGATGGGGCGGTGTTCCGCCACCACATCGCTGGAGCCGGGTATGCACGTTCCCCCGCCCGTCGACGGTGACACAGCAGCCTCTGGCCTCATGGCGATGCTGGATCGACTCGACCGACACCGGTAACGAGTGCGCATGCTCTGGCTCAGGCTGCACGCCGGCTTCCAATGCGCAAAGGGTGCAATTGGCGACATGTAAGGGTGCAACTCAGCGCAAAGGGTGCAATTTGGCGCAGCGCCGGTGCGCGCCGATGCAGGGGGCGCAGGGGATGCGCCCGGTGCCGCTGCGCCGCCGTCGTGGTGTTGCGCTGGCCGTGGCGAATTCGCTGCCCGGCCCTCATGCGTCAGGCCCGCACGCGGCAACCTTGCCGGCGCGGCGGCGGGTGGTGCTCGATGTGCGGCGCGGTGCTCGCCAGTGGATCGGCTGCGGCTCAGCGAGGCCGGGATGTGCCAGTTCGCCCTACTGCAGCAGGCTGGCAGCGGCCAGGATCGAGCGTGCAGCGCGCGGGAGCCTCAGCAGCACCGTGGCGATCGGCAGCTGTGCCACTTCCTTGCGTGCCTCGCTGCTGGCGCCGGTGCGTTGCAGGTGCGCCGTCAGTGCAGCGCGCGCCGCCGTGTCCAACCATGCGGCCCTGTCAGCTGGTGTGTGTGTGCTGGTGCTCATGCTCGCCTCCGCAATGCCGTACGTCCGTAGTCCATCGGCGGCACAGGCAGGCAGATGCCGTCCCATCGCTTGCTTGCCAGGCCGGTCGAGTAAAGCTCTGCCAGTGCGCATTGCACGTCGATGGCGTCGGTGCAGCAGTACAACGCCAGCCAGTTGTGGTCTGGCGAAATAACCAGGCCATCGTGATCCGCGTGGTCTGCCAGCAGCACCAGCAGCAACTTGGATTCAGGGCTGGGTGTGAGTTGGCCGAATGCCCAGGCCAGTGCCTCTGTGCTCATGGAAATCTCCGTGTGCAAGCTGTCAGTTGGCGTGTCGGTGAGGCGGTGCGGTGAGCTGGTAATACCCGCGCAAAAGCGACAGTCAAAAGCCACAGCTTGGTAGTAGTTATCTGTGCACTCGTCCTGAGTACGGTCCCACCGCCTGAATAGGCATTTTTCGTGGGTGTGCGTACTCGCCTTGAGTGCGGTTTCATTAATTCTTAGTTATGCGCCTTGCTCGCCGTACTCGCCTTGAGTGCATGCCGTACTCGCCCTGAGTGCCGCTGTTTTTTGGCATTCGGTCCCGTATGGTTTACTCGCCGGCTGCCAACGCATGTACGTCTTCTTAGCGCCGTCCTCGGTGCCGCCCGGTCCAAGATTCGTGAGCTGAAACGATCGCGCTCGGCCATTGCCAGTTTTCTGGTCGAAGCCAGCAGCACCGGCTTCTTCAATCCAGCCGCGTTCAAGCAGCGCCTTGAAGGCATCCTGCACCTTGACCTGGCCGACATTGCCCAGACGGCGCCGAGCCTCGCGCACGCTCAGGAAAACCACGCCATTGCAACCAGGCCGGTAGAGCGTGCGCAGGTGCACCAGCATCGTCAACGCATTCGCGTCCAAGGTCTGAAATGCAGGGCAGGCCACCTCCCAGTAATAGAGGCGCATGTGCGGCGCAACGGGGGCAAACGGCGTGCTGCTGCGACCCGTGGCCCTCTCGCGGCGTTTCTTCTCCGAGCGCGCTTGTCGCTCATTCATCCGATCCCTCGTCGATGACGATCCTCACGCGCTTGCCGTAGTACTGCTTCGGCAGTACGGTGAACGGGATGCACGCGCCTACCTGCGATCGATGGATCACCTCGACCAGCGGCGCGTCACCAAAGTCGCGGAACAGGCGCGCGGCCGCGGCGACCGAATCCTGGTACTCAGGCCAGCGACGCATATCTGGGGCTGACGGCTTAGCCGCCTCGGCCAGCACCAAGGCTCGCGCGGTGTACGGGTTCGAATTTCTGCTCATTCGCAGGTTCCTGTAGTGACCGCACAGCGCTGCTGGATCCGTCGTGCCAATGCCGTGGTCGGGTCGCTGGCCAGCCGCTCCAGCACTGCCACAATGGCGTCCACACGGCTGGGGGCGGGGGATGGGTGCTGCCGGACGATGCGCGCCGGCGGGAACGTGATGAGGGTGGCGCTCATGCATCACCGCCGGTCGCGTCGCGGTATGCAGCCTTGTAGCGATAGGCCGTGGCGCGACTCATCCCCCACTGCTCCATCATCTCCTCGGCGGTGGGCTTCTTCCGGCGCGCCTGCATCCACTTGGTGAAGCGCAGGGCGAATTCGATCTGTGATTGCAGGCCCGGGCATTCGCCCAGCCAGCGCGGCTTGTTGGCGCTCATGCTTGCCACCCCAGCTGTGCCTGCACGGCCTCGCGGAACTGCTGACCGAAGCGACCAGCGCGCGTCAGGATCCAGCCCAGAACAAGCTCGCGCGGCTCGCCCTCCGGATGGGTCTCGGCGCTGGTGCGGTCGCACTCTTTGCATAGGATCCAGCACAGCTCGCCGAACGCGAACCGACGCGTTGACTTGCTGCTCTCGAAATAGCCGATCGAGCGGTTGCAGCAGTCGCAGGCGATCGGGTCGAACCTCGTCGGCCTGGTCGCGTAGGTGTTCCCTGACAGCAGGGCGGGATGACTGCCGCTTGCAGCAGCGCGTGGATGATGTACAGTTGTGGCCATGGCTTGTTCGTTCCTTGGTAGGGGTCGGGCTTGGCTTTTACGGCTCTGGCGTTGGCGCGCTGGGGCCGTTTCTATTTGCGGGGTCATCTGCGCCTCCAGGGCGCCAGCAGGCGGTCCAGACGGGCGCGTGCGTGGCGCAGCTCTTCGTTGATGCCGGCCAGGGTGTCCAGCTCCCTTGCGTACTCCACAGCGCGCGTTTCCAGCCACTGCACGTCCCGCTGTGCCCTGTCGATCGCCTGCACCTCCCCGCTGGTCGGGTAGGTGTGTGCCAGGCCGGTCATGCCACGCTCCGGCGAACGGCCTCGCGCTCTTTCTGCTCGATGAACTGGCGCAGCGCGCGCGCCGACACCATGCGGCGCTTGCCGACCGTGAAGCTCTCGATGTCTCCACGTGCCAGGATCTTGTAGAAATTCGACCGACCAAGCCCGGTCACTCGGACCGCTTCGTCGACGCTGTAACTCAGTTTTTCTTCCATTGCTTGCTCCTCTTTGTAGTCCATGTAAGTCCAATGACACCGAAATCGTGTCGTAGGGATTAGCGCACGACACAGTTTTCGTGTCAAGACTTTCCGACACGAAAATGGTGGAATATGTTCATGAGCGAAGACGGCTACACACGAATCACGCTGCGGATACCGGATGGCTTGCACGCAAAGCTGACCGGGGAAGCTGCACGCACCTCAAAATCGATGAACGCCGAGATCGTCCAGCGGCTTGAGTCGTCTTTCGAGGCTGAGCCCAAGAACGCGCAAATGTCGAACGACTGGCGTTACGTGTTGCTCGATCTCATCGAGCACGGCAAGGTCACCTCCGAGACCTTGGAGAAGATCAAGAAAAACGCCGGGCCGCAGTAGGCACAACAGCCTGCGAGTCTGCGGAGCGCATTTTTATCGTTGGTGGGCACTTTTCCTGGACGGACTTCTCCACCGGTGGTGGGAAAGCGGCAACTACAGGAATCCCGGCAGTTGGCCGGTTGGCGGGTCCATTCTCAATCTGAGGAAACCGGGGATTCCCGTTATCGGTCCGTCCGCCGGCGGCGGTTGGATGCGGTCAGAGCCTGGCAGACGCGCTGACTGCCCGACAAATGCAACGGGTGTACGCCATTGACGTACCTGCAGGCAATGCCTACGATGCCCGCATGATCTTCGTCGAGACCCCCATCTTCACTGCTTCGGTGACGGAGCTGTTGACCGATGAGCAGTACGGGGCGTTCCAGTCTTTCTTGATCGCGGAGCCGCGCGCCGGCGACGTGATCGAGCAGACAGGCGGGCTGCGTAAGGTGCGTTGGTCAGCAGCGGGGAAGGGCAAGCGCGGCGGGGTCAGGGTTATCTACTACTTCGTGGATGAGGCCGACCAGATCCGGCTGCTGCTGATCTACAAAAAGGGCGTGCAGGACGACCTGACGCCGTCCCAGAAGAAAGTGCTGAAAGCAATCAAAGACGGGTGGGCATGATGGACAAGAATCTCTTCGCACAACTTGCCGAGAGCATGGAACAGATGGGCGAGATCACTCGCGGTGAACGAGCTCCGTCTCGCGAGATCCACATCGATGCCATGCGGGTGAGAGAGGTCCGCGCCGCTACTGGGCTGTCGCAGGCGAAGTTCGCCCAGGTGATCGACGTGCAGCTCGGCACTTTGCGTAATTGGGAGCAGGGGCGGCGTCACCCTACGGGGCCGGCCCGGGCGCTGCTGCGTGCGATCAAGAAGGATCCCAAGAGCGTGCTGGAAGCTCTGTCAGCCTGAGAGCTTACTTACGGCCTCGGCGAGCTTGTCCGGCGCCAGGTGTGCATAGCGCAGCGTCATGCGGATGTCTGAGTGCCCCAGCAGCTCACGCACAGTGTTGAGGTCGACGCCGGCCATCACCAGGCGGCTAGCGAACGTGTGGCGTAGATCGTGGAAGCGGAAGCCGGGCAGGGCGATCGTGTCGCACAGCTCCTCCCAGCTGCTGCTGATGTTGTCCATGCGCCGGCCTGTCCTGGGCGACGGGAACACCAGCCCGGTACCGGTCCCCTGCTGGCCCCAGCGCGCGAGCGTGTCGTGGGCCTCGCTGTTGAGAGGGATGTGGCGTGCCTTGCGGCTCTTGGCGTTGGCCACCGTGACGGTCACGAGCTTGCCCGCTAGGTTGACGTCTGCCCAGTCCAGGCCCAGCAGCTCGCCGCGGCGCATGCCGGTATTCAGCGCCACCAGCACGATCGGCAACAGGTGATCGGTGAAGCCGTCCGCCGGCCACATCTCGCGCACCACGTGACCGCGATCGGACTGCCAGCGGTTGCCGTTCGTGCGCAGCGCGCGGCGCTCCTGTTCGCGCTTCTGCAGGCCGGCACGCAACTGCTGTTCTTCCTCGTGCGTGAGGTACCGCACGCGGCTGTCGTCGGCGCCCTTGGCCTGCTTCACGGTGCGCATCGGATGCTGCTCGAGCATTCCCCAATCGACCGCGCGAGACAGCGCACCGCGGATCCGGGAGAGGTCGCGGTTCACCGTCGCCGGCTTGATGCCGGCTCTCAGACGCTGCGCCTTGAACCGCTCCAGGTCGAATGCACAGATGGCGGTGAGCGGCTTGTCTAGCATTTGGCGAAGTGCGCGGCGATCGCGTCCACGGTCGCCTGGCCGGCCTTCTGATTGGCCTTGGCCCATGGGGCGTAATGGTCTCGCACGAATGTGCCCAGCGTGGCGGGCTTTGGCCTGGCCGCCTCGATCACCGCCAGCGGCGCGCCGTGTGCGGCGATCTCTCCGGCGAGCTTCTTGGCGCGCTCGCGTGCTGCTTCCAGCGGCAGAGCGGGATAGTCGCCGAAGGTGCGTTCCTGGCCACGCCCCCAGACGATGGCCCAGCAGCGCGCGCCAGTGGCAGAGACACGCAGCACCAAGCCGGGAACGGTGGCGTCGCGCATCCGGTAGGCTTTGCCTGTCGCCTTCGCGCTATCGACGGAACGCCGCGTCAGCGGCTCTCGGGTGATCTTCGGCATGGCTGTCCTGCAAGGCTCCTGCAAAAAAGCAAACGTACATGGACGCACTCGCATCCAATGAGACGTTGAATCAAGGCTTTGCAGGCTATCCCCTTGCTGCGACTACCCCTAGAATCCCGTTGACATGGTAGGGGTCACAGGTTCGAACCCTGTACCGCCCACCACTCCAAGTCCAGATGCACGGCGACTTGAGTGGATTACGAGATGCAGAGTCGCTGCATCCTGACTTCTGGCAGAAAGTACAGGCGCAGAGCGTCGAGCCGAGCAGACACTGTCGGAGCTTCTGTATATGCCGAGCGCCTCGCACAGCATTTGACGCTGGGACGTGCGGTCTTGGCGCAAAGCTGATCATCGTAAACGCTATGCGGCGTGAGCACCGCACATGTCTTGCTCTTTTTCCTGCTGCAATCCTGTGGTTCGTGGATGGCGCAATTGACCGCGTCCAGTCGTTCGCAGGGCCAGTCGTCCTGAGCGATCGAGGTGAGACGTGCAGTGGACTGCAGCCTATGATGCAGCGCCGTCTGCGGAGGCGTAGCGGCAGGGACGTCTGACGCGTCGCTTCTTCTTCACATGCGCTACGTTACAATTTCGTGACGTCAGGCATGGAGCGCGCAGCAATGGACGAGTATCAGCACACGGTGCTTGCCAGAGGAGGATACCGTGTCGTGGCGATTTCCCGTGAAAGGGTGTACACGGCGGATGCCGTGCTCGGATATGCGGTTGTCACGGATGCGGGGACGCGGGTGACTCCCGATCTTTCCTATGACCAGGCATCACTCTGGATCAATTCGCTGGTGGAAAGTGACAGAGATGCGCGTGAACCCGATGTGCCGGGGAAGCGATCAGCTCTGGGGCGATAGCGTTGGTCGTGTTCTTGAGCAGGTATCGATCAGTATGCGGAAGCGAGGTAGGGCCTGGTGAGCGCTGGCTCGGTGTAGCCAGCCAGGGTTGCAGCTGCGTCGTGATGAATGTGAGAACGTTTTCAATAAGTGTGCGACAGGCCACGTAAGTCGCGTGAAGATGTGCAGCGAATGTTGACTCGCCTGGCGGTTAAGGGCAGAGTTATCAAGAATTTACGGTTGGTGAGCTTGGTTAAGGGGCGCGGCGCCGGAAGGGCCGTACAGGAGCGACACTATGGATGGTTCTCAAGCGTATTCATGTTCATTGTTTTCCGGGGTGCCCTCGTCTAAGGCTGTACTGCGCTTGCGCGTCCGCCTGTCTATAAGCGAGTGGCTGGATGGATTTTAAGAGACTGCCTTGCTTCCGCCGCTTACGAGTGCGTGGGGTCGAGGCTTTTTGCGTTTTCAGGCCCGAAATTTACGAGTTGGAGAGTCAGAGTGAATCCGATGTACGCGTCCAAGCTGTCGCTGGTCTTCGTGGTTGTGGGGTTGATCGGTGCCTGCGCGACCAAGCCTGCTCCTGACTTTGGTGGAAGGTGGAAGCACGTCAATCATTTCGACGAGGCTCCGACCGAGATCCCGCTCTATACCTCCTACACTTACCAGGCCACGCCCATGGATGGGACGTTGAAAACCATGCTGGAGCGATGGGCAGCCGATTCGAACATGCAGCTGTCCTACAACCTGCCGTCTGATTACACCCTTATCGCGCCGGTCTCCACCATCAGCACCACCAGCGTCCAGCAGGCCGCCACCGAGTTGAGCGCTGCGTACGCGGCACAAGGCGTATCGGTAACCGTATCTGCCAACAAGCTGTTGGTGCAGCCGGTGCCTGTTGCATCCGGAGCAAAGCTGCAATGACTGATCGCCGGTCGGGCGCCAGCGCGCGCGCGTCCGGCAGACAGTGCAAGTCTCCCAAGCATCCGCGTGTTGTCGCGGCAATAGTTTTAGGCCTGTCAAGGCCTTCTGGTGATGGATCTCGACATGTTGCGTAAGAAGATCAGTGAAAAGGATGGGTCTGCACAGGTAGGTGCGGCTGTCCAGAAAGCGGTGAACTACGAGGTGAGCATCGCTGATCTCGCGCGCCGCAGTGAAAAACGTGCGTGGATGGTGGCCGGTGTGTCCATGGTGATCACGGTCATGACGGCAGGCGGCTATTACTACATGCTGCCGCTCAAGGAGAAAGTGCCGTATTTGGTTATGGCAGATGCGTACTCCGGTACCAGCACCATCGCCAAGCTCGAAAAGAATTTCGGCGGGCGGACCATCAGCACCAGCGAGGCGCTGGCGCGCAGCAATATTGCGCGTTTCATTATCGCGCGTGAATCGTTCGATCTTTCCATCATCGGGCAGCGCGACTGGAATACGGTCTCGGCGATGGGAGCCACGAATGTGGTCAGCGAGTATCGCGCGCTGCATTCGTCCAACAATCCATTGCGGCCCTTGAATACCTACGGCAAGCTCCGGGCGATTCGCATCAACATCTTGAGCATTACCTTGATCGGCGGACAGGGGCAGCCCTACAAGGGGGCAACCGTACGCTTCCAGCGAACGGTGTACGACAAAAATTCTACCGTCTCCACCTTGCTCGACAACAAGATTGCCACCATGGCATTCGTGTACCAGGACAACCTGGAAATGAGTGACAGTTTGCGGGTTGAGAATCCCCTGGGCTTTCGTGTGACCGATTATCGGGTGGATAACGATTATTCCTCGCTGCCGATAGCCCCGGCCGCTGGCGCCGTGATCAACGCGCAGCCGCAGGTAGCGGTACAGCAAGCGGCGCCTGCCGTTGTCGACCCCAATGCAGCGAATATTTCTGGTGCGGTGCCGCAAGGCGGTGTGCCGCTGCAGCAGGGAGTGGCGCCACAGGGCGGGGTGCCCCAGGGCGGGGTGCCCCAGCAGCAGGCGCAGCCTGCATTCCCGGATCAGATGCAGCCGGCAGTTCAGCCTGCGGTACAACCCCAAAGGATGCCGAATAATGTCAATGGAGCAAGCGGTCGATGAAACTTTTTAATCGGTACAGGGCTGCGCTATTTTCAGCACTGCCACTTGCACTATGCGTTTTCTCGGCGGCTGCTCAAGTGGTGCAGGAGTATGAATATGCGCCGGATCGTATTTATCAGGTGCGTACAGGTCTCGGCATCACCACTCAGGTCGAGCTGAGCCCGAACGAAAAGATCCTGGACTACAGCACCGGTTTCACTGGCGGCTGGGAGCTCACGCGGCGTGAGAATGTCTTTTATCTCAAGCCGAAGAATGTCGATGTCGATACGAACATGATGATTCGTACGGCAACGCACTCTTACATTCTTGAGCTCAAGGTGGTTGCGACCGATTGGCAGCGCCTGGAGCAGGCGAAGCAGGCAGGTGTTCAGTACAAGGTGGTCTTCACTTACCCGAAGGACACGAGTTTCAACAACGTCGAAGACGCTGATACCGCGAAGAAGGGCCCGCTGCTGAATGCCAAGATTCTCAAGGATCGGCGTTATTACTATGACTATGACTATGCAACGCGAAGCAAGAAGTCCTGGCTGATTCCGAGTCGGGTCTATGACGACGGAAAGTTTACTTACATCAATATGGATTTGACGCGCTTCCCGACCGGGAATTTTCCTGCGGTGTTTGCCCGGGAGAAGGAACATGCAGAGGATTTTCTCGTCAACACGACTGTAGAGGGCAACACCCTGATCGTGCACGGGACTTACCCGTTTCTGGTGGTTCGCCATGGCGATAACGTCGTCGGTCTGCGAAGGAACAAGCAAAAGTGAACTCGAATACTCCAAACAGTCCTGATGAGCGCTCCCCGAACAATGCTGGGGAGGAGCAGCGCAACAGTGAGTACAACGAGCGCAGCAATCCATACTTTGCCCGCCAGCAGGCAGGTGCAGAGCCGGATCTGGACGCCAATGAACCGGTGTTGCGCTCCAGCGACATCAAGCGGCTGAATCGAAAGGCGCTGGTGTTCCTGGCTGCCATTGCGGCGCTGTTGATTCTTGCAATCTTCTGGCTTGCATCTGGAAGCGGTGAAGATTCCGCTCCGCCGAAACAGCGCACAGAGACGGTCGTTGCACCCGCGTTGCCGCAAAACATGACTGCACCCGTCGAGGAGCCGCCGGTTCCGCTCGCGCAACAGCCGAGCTTGCCGCCGCTGCCACCGATGCCAACCGATGAAACCGATGAGGTCAGCTCGGCGCCCGAGCGTCAGCGTGGCCCAACCTTGCTGGAGCGGCGCATCCTCGCCGAGTCCGCTACGAACGGAGCGGGCTTGCCCGGCCAGCCGGGAGCGCAACCTCCCCCCCAGAACCCGGAAGACAGCCAGATCACCTTGGCCAAGCCGATCAGCAATCCTGATGGTCAGCTGGTGCGCGGCACCTACATCCGCTGCATCCTGGAAACCCGGATCATCTCCGATTTTGGCGGCTACACCTCGTGCATCGTCACCGAGCCGGTCTATTCCATCAATGGACACAACCTGCTTCTGCCCAAGGGTTCCAAGATGCTCGGGCAGTACGGCGCCGGGGAGCCGACCACTCGACGTTTGCAGGTTGTGTGGGATCGCGTCACCACGCCGACCGGGCTGGATGTCACCCTGGTAGGACCTGGCATCGACACGCTAGGCAGCGCTGGCCACCCGGGTAACTACAATGCCCATTGGGGTAACAAGATTGCGTCCGCGTTGTTCATCAGCCTGTTGAGCGATGCCTTCAAGTACGCAGCTGCAGAGTACGGTCCGGAGACCACGACAATCGGCGTTGGCAGCGGAATCATCACGCAGCAGCCTTTTGAAAGTAACACTGCCCGAAGCATGCAGCAGCTTGCCGAACAGGCGGTCGAGAAGTCCGGACGTCGTCCCGCCACCCTGACGATCAATCAGGGCACGGTACTGAACGTCTATGTTGCCAAGGACGTCGATTTCTCGGCTGTCCTGCCGAAGTGAATGAAGTGGTTGCCATGACGATCGACGATTCCCCAACAGCGCGAATTTCAAATGATTTTCTGGATTACCAGTACGCGGTGCTGGGCATCCTGGATTATTTGAACTCGCCGGATGTCACTGAAATATGCATCAACCGTCCTGGCGAGCTGTACCTGGAAACCATCCATGGCTGGCAGCGTGTCGACGTGCCATCGCTCACGTACGATCGCGCGCGTCAGTTCTGTACCGCAGTCGTCAATGAGAGCAATACCGGACAGCGCATCACCGATGCGGATCCGGTGGTGTCGTTGACCTTTCCGACCGGCCAGCGCGCGCAGTTCGTGATGCCTCCCGCCTGCGATGCGGGCAAGGTATCCATCACGATCCGGCTACCTTCCAAGCACACCAAGTCGTTGGAGCAGTACAAGCACGACGGATTCTTCGACGAGGTGCTGGAGCAGTCGGCTGATGTCAGCGACCACGATCAGGAACTTCTGGAATTGCGTCGCAAGCGCGATTACGCCGAATTCTTCAAGAAATGCGTGTTGTACAAGAAGAACGTGGTCGTTGCCGGGGCGACGGGTAGCGGCAAGACCACCTTCATGAAGGCGCTGGTCAATCACATCCCAAGCGAAGAGCGCCTGGTAACCATCGAGGACGCACGGGAGCTGTTTATCAGCCAGCCCAATGCCGTGCACCTGCTGTACTCCAAAGGTGGGCAAAGCACCAGTAATGTCACTGCCAAAAGCTGCATGGAAGCCTGTCTGCGCATGAAGCCGGACCGCATCATTCTTGCCGAGCTGCGTGGTGATGAGTCCTTCTACTTCATTCGTAACTGCGCATCGGGGCATCCGGGTTCCATTACCAGCTGCCACGCCGGAAGCGTCGAGCAGACATGGGACCAGCTGGCCTTGATGGTGAAGGCCTCCAATGAGGGCTCAGGCCTGGAGTTCGAGGTCATCAAGCGGTTGCTGAGGATGACCATCGACATCGTGGTTCACATCAAGGCGCACGCCGGGCGACGCTTCATCACCGGCATCGATTTCGACCCCCTGAGAACGTTGCGCGGGGGATGAGGTGCCGGTTCTGCAGTGGAAATGATCTGATCGTGGAGGAGAAATGACATGTTGCCTGGCATGGAACTGATGGGGTGCACTGGACTGGCCGTTCCCGGCGAGGTGATGCAGCACGTTGTCCGTGTCGAGTCCTCGCGTAATCCCTATGCCATTGGCGTGGTGGGCGGACGGCTGGTGCGTGAGCCGCGCGGTCTGGCCGAAGCGGTTGCCACCGCCAAGATGCTGGAACAGAAGGGCTACAACTTCTCCTTGGGGCTTGGCCAGGTCAATCGGTACAACCTGCAGAAGTACGGCCTGACTAGCTATGAGATGGCGTTCGAGAAGTGCCCGAATCTTGTCGCCGCCTCGCGCATCCTGGCCGAATGCCATTCCCGCTCCGGCGCCAATTGGGGTAAATCGTTCAGTTGCTACTACTCCGGAAATTTCGAAACCGGCTTCAAGCATGGCTACGTGCAGAAGATCTATGCATCCATTCGCCAGTCGGTAGCGTCTTCAGCGTCCGGCGCCGAGGCCATTGCGGTCGTTCCGACTCGCCAGGTGCAGTTACGGCCTGCCAATCCGTTGCGGCAGGCGGCTGCCGAATTGGCGGATGCGATCGTCGCGCGTCGCATTCAGGATTTTTCGGGTATCGGCCACACGACGGCTTCACCCTCAGCGCCTATGCTAGCGCCACCTGCAGCACCTTATTCTCTGCCGAGCCGCATCTCACCCGCGGCCCCTGCGGAGGAGAGCGAGCTGTACGTCGTAAAGCCAACGGGCCAGGGGCGCGGCGTGGCCTTGCCTGCTGCTGCTCCGCAGGCGGCTACATCGCCTGATCAACCTGCTGCACCCGTCGCTGCGCAGCGTGCGCCGCAGACAGCTCCGCAAGTCGATAGTGCATTTGTTTTTTAGGATGAAACATTGCCACGGATATGGCTGCTGGACCCCCTCTGTTCCCAAGGAGTTAGACATGAAGTTTGAAATCGACAAGAAGACAGTTGCCGATGCCAAGATGGTAGGCACGCAGGCACTGAAAGCGCTGCTGTTCACCTCGTTGTTGCTGGTGGCTGGCGGCGCTGGCGCGACAAATGAACTCGGCGGCACGGATACCCGCGTCTGCGGATTCCTGAACAATGTAACGAGGCTGCTGAACATGGGCTCGATCGCGGTGGTCACCATTGCGGTCATTGTGGCTGGTTACCAGATTGCCTTCGCGCACAAGCGCATTTCCGAGGTTTCTCCGATCCTTATCGGTGGTGTTCTGATTGGCGCAGCTGGCCAGATCGCCAACATGATTCTTAAGAACAACGAGGGTGGTGAAGGGAATACTTGCGAGGGCGTCGGCGCGCTAATGCAGATCGTTCAGCACTATGCATAAAGACGTTCTCTTCCGCGGCTGCACCCGCCCGGCGATGTTTCTGGGGGTCCCTTACATCCCCTTCTTCATCGGTGCCGGCGGTGGCCTGCTGTTGGGGATGTACATCAATCTCTGGTACCTGTTCACCATCCCCGTCATCATCTTTGCCATGCAACAGATGGCCAAGCGTGACGAGATGATTTTCAGGTTGCTTGGGCTGCGGTGGCTGTTCCGTATGCGCGCTCGAAACCTCCAGCGTTATTCTGGAATGTGGGTATTCAGCCCCAACGAATATCGCAAGAGTCCCCCGGGTAAATCGCGATGAGCATGTGAGCAGTTCAACCAACCCCGCGCGCGAAATCCGCGTGGGGTTGGTGTTTTCGATGGCCCTTGGTGTGATGCTTCTTTCTTAACTTGGTAAGACCATGTTCAGCCCAGACAGTCCGATCAGCGCATTCGTTTCCGTCTCGTCACATGTTGCGCCGTCGGTCGTCAAGACGACCGCTGGCGACTACCTGCTGATCTGGCATCTGGCTGGCTTGCCGTTCGTAGGGCGCGACGAGTTCGAGCTGGAGCAGCGGCACAACACGTTCAATCGCCTGTTGCAGACACTGCGCGCGCCGGACTTCGCCAATGTGGCGTTCTGGGTCCACGATGTGCGTCGTCGGCGCAAGATCGGCACTGGCGGACGTTTCAGGCAATCCTTCAACCAGACGTTATCCGACGAGTACTACGCTACATTGTCCTCGCAGAAGATCATGCAGAACGAGTTGTACTTCAGCATGATCTACCGGCCGGTGGTGACCGGGCGTCGCCTGGTCGAGAAGTCTGCCGACCCCGACAAGATCCGTGCCGAAGAAGAACAGGCCGTGGCCAAGGTCGTCGAATTGGCCACCAATGTGGAGGCGGTCCTCAAGGATTATTCGCCGTATCGCCTGGGCATGTACGAAGCCAAGAACGGCGTTGTGTTTTCCGAAACCCTGGAGTTTCTCGGCTACCTGCTCAACCGCATCGATGAACCTGTTCCGGTGCTGCAGGCGCCGGTACCCGCGTATCTGCCCGTCAGCAAGCACATGTTTGCCAACAAGACGGGCGATTTCGTCATCCGTACGCCGGACGGCATCAATCACTTCGGTGCGATCCTCAACGTCAAGGAGTATGCCGACGGGACCTATCCCGGCATTCTCAATGGCCTGAAGTATCTGGATTTCGAGTACGTCATCACCCACTCCTTCAGCCCGGTCGGTCGTCACGATGCGCTGAAGGTGCTGGAACGGACCAAGGGCATGATGATCTCGTCGGGCGACAAATCGTCGAGCCAGATCCGCGATCTGGACCTGGCGATGGATGACGTGGCCTCCGGCAACTTTGTGCTGGGCGAATACCACTTCACCCTGGCGGTGTATGCCGATAGCCAGGAGACGCTGGCCAGGCAGATCGCCACTACCCGTGCGGAACTGTCCAATGCTGGTTTCGTCTCGGCCAAGGAAGATCTGGCGATTGCCTCGTCGTTCTATGCACAGCTGCCGGGCAACTGGCGCTTCCGCACGCGCATCGCCAACCTCAGCTCGCTCAACTTCCTCGGGTTGTCGCCGCTGCATAATTTCGCCCAGGGCAAGCAGCACAACAATCCGTGGGGTGATTGCGTCACCACGCTGCAGACCACCAACGGCCAGCCGTACTACTTCAATTTCCACGCCACGCATCCGGCCGAGAATTCGCTGGGTGAGAAGGCGATCGGCAATACCATGGTGATCGGTAAGTCCGGTACGGGCAAGACGGCGCTGATCAACTTCCTGCTGAGCCAGGTGCAGAAGTTCGATCCGATCCCGACCATCTTCTTCTTCGACAAGGACCGCGGCGCGGAAATTTTCGTGCGCGCCTGCGGCGGCAATTATCTTGCGCTGGAAAACGGAGTGCCGACCGGCTTCAACCCGTTCCAGTGCGAGCGCAATGAAGCCAACACGCAGTTCCTGGCCGAATTGATCAAGGTGCTGGGCGGCAAGGCCGAGTACAGCGCGCGCGAGGAGGAAGACATCTACCGTGCGGTGGAGGGCATGCTGGACACGCCGATGCACCTGCGCAGCATGAGCAACTTCCGCAAGAGCCTGCCCAACATGGGCGACGACGGCCTGTACGCGCGCCTGCGCCGCTGGACGGCGGGTAATTCGCTGGGCTGGGTGTTCGACAACCCGGTCGACACCATCGACCTGACGCGCGCGTCGATCATCGGCTTCGACTACACGGATGTGATCGACAACGCCGAAGTGCGCGTGCCGGTGATCAACTACCTGCTGCACCGCCTGGAGGCCTTGATCGACGGCCGGCCGCTGATCTACGTGATGGACGAGTTCTGGAAGATCCTGGACGGCAAGGGCGGCTTGAAGGAATTCGCCAAGAACAAGCAGAAGACCATCCGTAAGCAGAACGGTCTGGGCATCTTCGCCACCCAGAGCCCGGAAGACGCGCTGGCCAGCGACATCGCTGCGGCCTTGATCGAACAGACCGCCACGATGGTGTTGCTGCCCAACCCCAATGCCAGCCGCGACGACTATATCGACGGGCTCAAGCTCACCGATGCCGAGTACCAGGTAGTGGTGTCGCTGGACGAGCGCTCACGCTGCTTCCTGGTCAAGCAGGGCCACGCCTCGGCAGTGTGTCAACTCAATCTGCGCGGCATGGACGATGCGTTGTCGGTGATTTCGTCTTCGACCGACAACATCGAGATCATGCACCAGATCCTGGCCGGCAAGGCCAGCAAGCTGGGCGTCACCGTCGACCAGCTGACGCCCGAACAGTGGTTGACCGATTTTTATGCCAACCGCAAGGGCTCGGGCAAGCGCAAATCGGTCAAGGACAAGGAGGTCGAAGATGCGTAGTCAATCCACTCATCCGCAATCGTTTCATCCCGCACCAACTTCATCTGTGTCACAGGAGGCAAAGAACACCATGACAACCACGTTCAGACATTTTTCCCGAGTCTTGATGGGACTGGTGCTGCTCAGCATGGCGGGAGCGGCCAGTGCGCAGTGGGAGGTGGTGGACAAGGATCTCAACGAGAAAGTCGAGCAGATCCGCAAGAACCAGACCATCAAGAATGGCGATGGCAAGGAATCCAGCGGCAAGGAAGTCGAGAAGCCCAAGGAAAAGATCGAGAAGATTCCCGATGACCAAGGTGTGGCAGCGTGTGCTGCTTCAACGAAGGGAACGCCTGTGTCCGATTCGCAGAAGGAATCATGCGAATTGATTCAACGCACGCTCAATTCGCAGTACAACTACATGGTCGCCATGTATGAGATCACCACCAAGCGTCTTGAACGTTTACGCACGATCGAGGACGAGCGCAAGAAGATCGGCGACCAGAAGATTGGCGAGTTGGAGAGCAATACCAACAAGCTGTTGGCGCTGAAGGCGATGATGGATATCGACCGCCAGCAGATGGAATCGGCAATGTTCGCTTACGACAAGCGCATTTCCTACCTGACGGGGCAGCAGACGGCAGCCGCCAAGGCGGCAATGGCCGGCAAGGAGCCGCCCAAGAGCAACCGTTGGAGTTGGGTGCCGGACTGGGTGCCGGACGATGTGTTGAGCCTGGGTAAGACGATTGTGGCAGGTGCAGTGATGAAGGGCGCGTTCGAGGCCATCAAGTCGGACAAGCCGGCCGGCATGGAAAGACTGGAGATTGACAAAGACTGATGGAGCTGGATGACCTGTTTAGGCAACATACTCAACCCCGGGGCAGCGACTGCCCCACGGCGCAGCCGTCCAGTGGATGTGGTGACATATGGATTTTTTGACGAACATCGCCAACTACGAATTTTTTCGTCTGATTAATGACTACCTGCGTGATGAGATTGCGATCTTTCAGTGGGAGTTGTTGCAGCGAACGACGGCCTGGGTGGGGATGGTGTCATTGACAGTGTTGACGCTGTGGATCTTCATCCAGGGCTATCGCATCGTGACCGGCCAGTCGCGCGAAGCGGCGATGGGCCTGGTGGTCACGGCGCTGCGTGCAGCGCTGATCATCGGGCTGGCGACCAGCATGGCCCAAGGCTCGCCGCGTTTGTATTGGACGCTGACCGATGGGATCAGCTCGGCGATCACCAAGACCGTCACAGGGGACTCGGATAGCCCCTACAAGGCGATCGACAAGAATCTGATGCTGATGCAGGTGGCGATGTCGGCGTTGGATCAGATCAAGACGGGCGGCGACGAAGAAAGCAAGGATGAAAAAGACAGGGCCCGTTGGTTCACCGGCATCGGCATGGCAGGGCCAGGTGTAGTCGCAGGCTCCATGCTGCTGCTGAACAAACTGGCGATGGCGCTGGTGGTGGGCTTTGGGCCACTGTTCATCCTGTGTCTGCTATTCCAAGCGACGAAGTCGTTGTTCAGCAAATGGCTGCTATACGGATTAGGCACCGTGTTTTCGCTGTCCGTTTTGACCTTCACGGTGGGTTTGGCGACCAAGGTGGTTGGCGCAGTGGGCGCTGCCTTCGTGGCGAAGTGGGCGATGAACGGCTTCACAGGCGAAGGCATCAGCAGCATGGCTTTGCAGCAGGGAGGATTGGGACTGGTGTTAACGACATTGATCATCACCGCACCACCCATGGCTGCCGCCTTCTTCCAGGGCACGCTGGGCCAGTTCACGGCGTACTCGGCGCTTGGGCAGCTGGATCGGGCAGGTCAGTCGCCGGGAGCTGGGCGGCCTTATGAACCTGGGGCGCCGGCTAGGGATGCTGGCCGCTCTGACACTCACGCAAGGGGAGGGACTGACAACATAGTTCGTTCGGATGTAGGGGGGCGCTCTGAGTCTTCCACGCCCCAAGAATCCGGAAACCGAGGTCTCGCGCAGCGATGATTGTGAACGCAAAGGAGTGAGCCTATGAAAGCGATCTATACAGTTTCTTTGTTTTTTTCACTAATGGCGGCGAGTCCCGCTTTCGCTCAAACGGCCTGCCCTGTTGGGGTCGCTCCTGGAAGTCCGCAGTGCGGGCCTGATTCCGGTACGTCTAGGGGAGATATGCCGATGCCTCCTCCTAGGCCGACAGGGGAATGGATTAAGACATGGGGGGCCATTGCTACGTCTCAATCGACAGGTGAAGCTGGAACGTCAATTGCTAAGCTCACTGAGGGCGATGCTAGAAAATCTGCCATAAATCAGTGTGCATTGGGCGGTGCATCTGACTGCAAAGTCCACTTGGTTTATAGGAATCAGTGTGCTGCGTTCGCAACCTCTCATTCTGATACTTATTTTCAAGCGGCCGAGAGTAAGGAGGTGGCGGTCCAGTTAGCAAAGAAGAACTGCGAAATGGGTGAAACCGGTTCTTGTAAGGTAATGTATTCAGATTGTACTGATCCCATTTTTAGAAGATATTGATTTAGTGTGGCACGTATGTTTTTTATAAATGGGATTTTTCATGTTGCCGAAGAATATATGGGTATTTTTTTTGGCTTTGGGGTTCTTGATGCTAGGCGCTTGCCGGCAAGACGCTGCTTCCGCGAAAAAGAATGAAGCCATCAAGGAAGAACGCAGAGATATGCGAAAAGACAGCTCTGAATCGTCGCCTCAGCCTAAAAATTCGGAAGGAGTGGCCCGAGTGACATCGCTTTATCAAGTCGTCTCTCTACTTGTTGTCAACGATGGCGCTTCTTGGTCGAGCTTCGACAGCACTCCAGGCGTGCAGTGGCGGGAGTCTTCTCCGCAGCCCAATCCTGACAGCAGTGATCCCGAAAACTCAAAGTCCCGTAGCGGAACACTTGTTCTCGATGGCTTTGGCATGGTTGACGTACCTGACGGGAATCAAGGGGCTGATGCGGGAGTGAAGAAGGTCAATGAAGGTGAGTCAGGCCTTACACTCACAGGGGATGCGCAGAATGTGCACTCGATTGCGGTAAAGAAGTTTTATGTCAGCTCCGAATATGCTGATGTAGTGAAACGTCAGCTCCCTGATACAGCCTCGGTACGTCTCTTTGCTGGAGACTGTGCTCAAGACATGGGGGATGGTCCCAACACTCAGACGAAGTTTTACGTGGTAGAGCTCGAGGGCCGTCATCTGTTCCTGGAGGCGTACGTTGACGACGGCGAGGGCTCACGTGGACCTGGCTACACAACTTTTCTTTTTACCAAGGCAAAGCCCGATAAGAGAATAAAAGAGTTGCAATGTAAGGTGTTCTAAATGCGCAACATCCGGCGCCACTAGAGGGTGGTGCTTTACCCAACCGTCATATCCAGAGGACATGCATCATGGCTGATAGACGAGAAAAAGCGGCGGCCACCGCTCAGGCTTATAGCCAAGGGAATATCGCAGGGCTGGACGACGCAGCGACGCGTCGATTGATTGCGTCAACTGTCATGACCGAGAGCAATGGCGGCGACCTCTCGATCACCAATAGACAGGGATACGTGGGTCGCTATCAAGCCGGAGCTGGTTGGCTCGCCGATGCAGGATATGTGGACAGTGCAAAGCTCAACGCCGCGATGCGGGACTCTGGTTACGATCCAGAGAAGGTGCGGGGTGCTGAATGGAAGTGGGCCACCAGTGGTGGAATGACGCGCTTTCTGGAAGACTCTTCAAACTGGAAAAATGGACTGAGTCTTGACAAATACAAAGCTTCTGCCGAGCTCCAGGATGGCGCGTTCAAGATAAATAGCGATAAGTCGTATCGCCAAGCTGTCCGTGAAGGAATATTGGAGAGTGATGACAGCCCAGCCAAAGTCGCCGGATTTCTGAAGGCTCGCCATATTTCCGGTTACGGTGGCGCCCGCGCTGCCATCAGTGGTGGACGCGAATTCAGCGACAGCAACGGCACCAGTAACTATGACTACATGCACGATATCACGCGTAATCGTGATGGTTTAGACCAATATATGCAGCCCGGCCGCGCCCATGGAACGCGTGCAGGTGGCATCACAGCTGATCACTCGGCTTCGATTCTCCGCGAGAAAGAAAGCGGTGAATCCGTGAAGCAGTTGCAAAGCCAACTGGCCCAGCTCGGCGCCGTCGGCCGCGATGGCAAGCCGCTGCAGGCCGATGGCGATTTCGGCGGCATTACCAAGTTTGCGGTGGAGCAATTCCAGCGCGCACATGGCCTGCAAGTCGATGGCGTGGTGGGGCAGCAAACGCAGGCGGCACTCGCGAAAGCATTGTCGCAGCAGGCGACCAAACATGCCGAGCAGAGCAATGCCCAGGGTGTTCCTTCACCTGCCACATCTGCTCCGTTGCTTTCCGATACTCGCCACCCCGACAATGGCATGTTCGTCGGTACGGTAGGCAAGCTGGAGGCCTTGGGCGAGCGCGGTGGATTTTCCAACCGCAAGGAGCTGGAGCAGGCGGCCGGGCAGATCGTGTTCGAGGCCAAGGTGAGTGGTCTGCAGCGTATCGACAATGTGGTACCGAACAAGAGCGGCGACGGCTTCTTCGCGGTACAGGGTGAGATGACCGACCCGGCGATGCAGCGTGTGTTCGTGGATCGTAATCAGGCGCAGAACCAGCCGTTGGAACACAGCAGCCGCCAAGCGGCCGAAGAAAGCCAGCGTCAAGTCCAACAAAATGCGCACCAGGCGCAGCAACACGCCGAGACGCGCAGCGGCCCCAGCCTGTAAAGGCAAATAACGTTCGATGGATGGCCCCGGCACTGACCGGGGCCATTTTTTTGCGTGCACGTGCGCCACAACCACAGCTGGCCAGGCAGATCGCCACCACCCGCGCGGAACTGTCCAACGCTGGTTTCGTCTCGGCCAAGGAAGACCTGGCGATTGCGTCGTCGTTCTATGCACAGCTGCCGGGCAACTGGCGCTTCCGCACGCGCATCGCCAACCTGAGCTCGCTCAACTTCCTCGGTTTGTCGCCGCTGCACAATTTCGCCCAGGGCAAGGGTAATCCCCCCGCCCATTAGCAGACGCCAGAAGTGGAATTTTCTCGTACCCTTTCCCGAGGAGGTTCCATGAAGAAGTCCCGCTTTACCGACAGCCAGATCATCGCCGTGNGAGTTGAACCTGCGGATCAAGCCGAAGAAGCGGCTGGTGCGTGAGCGGCCCGAGCCTCTGGCGGTGCCGGAGGCCATCAACCAGGTCTGGTCGATGGACTTCATGCACGACCAGTTGGCCGACGGCCGCAGCTTCCGGCTGTTCAATGTGCTCGACGACTTCAATCGCGAGGGGCTGGGGATCGAGGTGGATCTGTCGCTGCCGTCAGCCCGGGTGATCCGGTCGCTGGAGCAGATCATCGAGTGGCGCGGCAAGCCCGCTGTGATCCGCTGCGACAACGGCCCTGAATACATCAGTGGCGCGTTGCTGTCCTGGGCGCAGCGGCATGGCATCCGGGTCGAGCACATCCAGCCGGGCAAGCCACAGCAGAACGCCTACGTTGAACGCTACAACCGCACCATCCGCTACGCCTGGCTCGCCCGAACCCTGTTCGACACCATCGACCAAGTGCAGGACAAAGCCACCCGCTGGCTATGGACGTACAACCACGAGCGCCCGAATATGGCGCTCGGCGGCATCNAAAGCAATCGGCGGAATGACGCCGACGGCCTATGCCCAGCACCTGGCCAACAGCGATATCATCAACCCCGGACTCTAAACCCGACTGCTACTCAGGATGGGGGGACGTCGGCATCACACCAGCGATGAAGTTGGCGATGGCCGCTTAGCTCCACTTCTGGCGACCGCTAGAAGTGGGGGGATTACCGATGCACCTGCGCAGCATGAGCAACTTCCGCAAGAGCTTGCCCAATATGGGCGACGACGGCCTGTACGCGCGCCTGCGCCGCTGGACGGCGGGCAATTCGCTGGGCTGGGTGCGCATCGGATGCCATGTCATGGTGGATGACCAATGTCTGGCGAAGTCTCAGCAGTAGCGATGAATACGTATGCACGCGCGCGCCCAAGGCGCACTACGCCGCTAGGCTAACGCCCTTGGCTGGCAGCCGTGTTGGCCGCCCGCAGTTGGCCCTGGAGGGGGTGCATGTTGAAGACACCATGGTGGCGCGGGGCCGTCATCTATCAGATCTATCCGCGTAGTTTTCTGGATTCCAACGGCGATGGGGTGGGCGATCTGCCCGGCATCATCGCCAAGCTCGACTACATCGCCGGGTTGGGCGTGGATGCGATCTGGATCTCGCCGTTCTTCAAGTCGCCGATGGCCGATTTCGGCTACGACATCGCCGACTATCGGGCGGTGGATCCGCTGTTCGGCACGCTGGAGGATTTCGATCGCCTGCTCGACAAGGCGCATGCGCTCGGGCTGAAGGTGATGATCGACCAGGTGCTGAGCCACACCTCGATCGAACATGCGTGGTTCCAGGAAAGCCGGCAGGACAAGACCAACGCGAAGGCGGACTGGTACGTCTGGGCCGATCCGCGCGAGGACGGCACGCCGCCCAATAATTGGCTATCGCTCTTCGGCGGTGTGGCGTGGCAGTGGGAGCCGCGGCGCGAGCAGTACTACCTGCATAACTTTCTGGTGGATCAGCCGGATCTCAATTTCCACAACGCCGATGTGCAGCAGGCGACCCTGGACAATGTGCGGTTCTGGCTGGATCGCGGGGTGGATGGCTTCCGCCTGGATGCGATCAACTTCTGCTTCCACGATGCGCAGCTGCGCGACAACCCGGCCAAGCCGGCGGACAAGCGGGTGGGGCGTGGCTTCAGTGCGGACAATCCGTACGCTTACCAATACCACTACTTCAACAACACGCAGCCGGAGAATCTGCCGTTCCTGGAGCGCCTGGGCGCGTTGCTCGATCACTACCCGACTGCGGTGAGCCTGGGCGAGATTTCTTCGGAAGATTCGTTGGCGACCACGGCCGAGTACACCGCCAAGGGCCGTCTGCACATGGGCTACAGCTTCGAGCTGTTGGTGCAGGATTATAGCGCTGCCTATATCCGCGAGACGGTCAGCCGGCTCGAGGCGACCATGCTGGAAGGCTGGCCGTGCTGGGCGATTTCCAATCACGACGTGGTGCGTGCGGTGACGCGTTGGGGCGGCGAAGATGCGTCGCCCGCATTTGCGCCGATGGTGGTGGCGCTGCTGTGTTCGTTGCGTGGTTCGGTCTGCCTGTACCAAGGCGAGGAGCTTGGGCTGGGCGAGGCGGATGTAGCGTTCGAGGATCTGCAGGATCCATATGGCATCACGTTCTGGCCAACCTTCAAGGGGCGCGATGGGTGCCGCACGCCGATGCCGTGGACCGATGCGCCGTCGGCGGGTTTCACCAGTGGCAAGCCGTGGCTGCCGCTGGCCGAGCCGCATCGCCTGGTAGCGGTAAGTGTGCAGCAGGGCGATGCGCAGTCGGTGTTGAGCGCGGTGCGTGCGTTTCTTGCCTGGCGCAAGCGCATGCCGGCCCTGTGCGAAGGAACGATCACGTTCTACGACACCGCCGAGCCGGTGCTGATGTTCCGGCGTGAGCATGCAGGCCAGGTCATGCTGTTGGCCTTCAATTTGTCGTCCGACGTTGCCGAGCTTGCGCTGCCTGCAGATGTATGGGAACAGATCGATGTCCCGGGGGTGGCGCGGGGCGTGATCGAGGATGGACGCGTGAGCTTGCCTGGGCACGCGGTGGTATGCGCCACGAGCGAGGGCTGATAGCACCGTTTCGCAGGCGGGTATGCTGTGATCGAGTGAGACAGGTGAGGCATTCCATCGGGATGCCTCGCCTTTTTTGTATACGGTGTCAGCTACCAATCATCAGTGCTTGCGCCGGGCGCTGTGCCCGGCAAGCGACTCAAGATGCGTCATATGGGGGGTGCTGTTGCAGGAAACCGCACTGCATGTGCGCCGGGCCGATCAAGCTGAAGGAGCCACTGCCTGATGACGCTGAGTGTGATCGCGACATCGTCAGTCGACGCGCTGGCTGGCGTGTCATGGCGTCTGATGCGCATGGGAACGTCGAATTGTGTTTTCCTGAACCCCGCACCCTCACCCCAACCCTTCTCCCGGAGGGAGAGGGGCTATAGCGCCGTTGTTTGTTGCTGCAGCAGATCAGAACTTGTAGTTCGCGCCCAGCACGAAGGTGCGGCCCCATTCGATGTATTCGAGCGGGCGATCCTTGGACTCTGCATAGGTGCGATACGGCGAGTTGCTGAGGTTGCTGGCCTGCAGCAGCAGGGTCAGGCCGGACAGGCTGCTTCCTTCGCTGAAGTTGTAGCTGATCTGGGCGTCGGTGATGTTCTCGCCGACTACGTAGCGCAAGGTGCGGTTGCCGTTGAAGTTGCCGATCTCGCCGATGAAGTCCGAGCGGCGGCGTTGGCTCACGCGTGCCTCGAAGCCCTTGTGCTCGTAGTAGGCGGTGAGGTTGTAGACGCGTTCGGACAGGCCGGGCAGGCTGATTTCGCCATCGCCCACGCTGGAGGCGCTTTCCGGGTCGCGAATCTTGACGTCGCTGTCGTTGAAGGTGGCGCTGGCCTGGATGCCAAAGCCTTCCAACGGGGCGAACAGCAGGTCCAGCGGCAACGAGGCGGTGAGTTCGACGCCGCGCAGCGTGCCGCCCTTGCCGTTGAACGGTGCGCTGAAGGTGCCGGTGGTCAGGACCGGTGCGGAGCCCGGCGGCGGCACGTAGCCGGCGACCAGCGCCGAGAAATCGTAGTTGTCGCGGCTCTGGGTGTAGATATAGCTCTTGAGATCCTTGTAGAAGAACGCCGCCGCCACGTAGGCGCGGTCGGCGAAGTACTTCTCATAGGAGATGTCCAGGGCGTTGGCACGCCACGGGTCGAGCATGGGGTTGCCGCCACTGGCGCCGGGGCGGCCGGTGGAGGTGTCCACGCCGAACTCCAGCGAGGCGCGGAGCTGGTCCACGCGCGGGCGCGCCACCTGCTTGGCCATCGCAAACCGTAGCGTCTGCTCGTACGGGAACTGGAACGCCAAATTCAGGCTGGGCAGCCAGTCGCGATATTTCTTGCCATCGTCGATGGGACGCACTTCGCTGCCGGCCGGCTGCGAGGCATCCCAGTAATTGGCTTGCGAGGACTGGTCGGCACTCTGCAGTTGCACGCCAATGTTGCCGCGCACGCCCACTTCGCCCCATTCGGTATTGATATTGGCGCGCAGCCATGCGGTGGTGATCTTTTCTTCGACCGTCCAGGCCTTGGAGACCAGGAACGAGGCGTTGTCGCTGGGGTTGAACAGCATGTAGCGCGACACGGTGGCCGGCACATTCCAGGCAGGCAGGGAGCCGAGGCCGGCAAAGCCGAGATTGACCGGGGCGTATTGCAGGTCCGCCGCCACCGTGGCTTCGCCCTGTGCGCCCAGCGTGATGTTGCCTTCCGGCTGGGTCTTCTGCTTTTCGCGATTGGCGTAGTTGACGCCCACGTCCAGATCGGAAAACCAGCTCAGTGCTTCGGGCATGGGGAGGCTGGCCTGCAGGCGCGCGCCCTTCAGCACGTCTCCCACGCGCGGCACCTTGCCGTAGCCGGAGCCGTAGATGGTGTTGGTGAGGAACAGCTCGTCCGGATTGGAATAATTCATGCCCGGCGCAAGCTGCGAGAAGCCAGTGCCGACGACCGACACGCCCACCGTATCCAGCTGCGGCATGGGAGCGCGCTGGAGATTGTTCTCCAGGTTCAACTCGTCGCGGGTGGCCTTGGAGTAGTTCAGATCGGCGATGATCTTGACGGCGCCGGCCGAAATTTCGTTGTTCCAGCCGAAGGCGTCGATCTTGTCTTCGCGCTTGTTGTACATGCCGCGCACCAGCGGATAGACGCCACTGGCGGTGCCGCCGATGAAGCTGCCGTTGTCGTTGACCCGCACATCGGTGATGTTCAGGCCCGGCGTGTAGCCACCGTTGTAGTTGCTCAGGTTGAGCTCGAACTGGTTGGCGGTATCGATCTGCTCGGCTTCGGTGTGGAAGGCGTCGAGCGTGCTGGTCCAGGCGTTGGACGGGCGGTACTGCAGCGTGGCCATGACACCGTCGCGCTTCTGGTTGCCGGTGCGGCGCAAGGCCTTGATGCCATCGGAGAAATACACGCCGTCGGCAACGCCCGGGCGTTGGCGCTGTGCGTTGACCGTCTGCCAGGGTTCGTACAAGCCCACCTGGTTTTCCTGGATCGGCATGTCGGTATGCGCGTAGCCGATGGTCAGGCCGATGGTGCGGTCGGCGAACTGGTCGATGTAGCTGACGTTGAAGCGGTTGCCATAGGGGTCGACATTGGCCGCCTTGCCCAGCGAATTGCGCTGGTAGCGGCCGCCGATGGCAATCACGCGCTCGTTGTAGCTGAGCGGGCGTGCGGTCTGCATGTCCACCGTGCCCGACAGGCCCTGTCCGACCAGGCCGGCATCGGGCGTCTTGTAGACGGTGACGCCGCTGACCAGTTCGGACGGATATTGGTCGAATTCCACGCTGCGGTTGTCGCCGGTGCTGACCACTTCGCGGCCATTGAGCAGGGTGGTGGAGAAGTCTGGCGACAGGCCGCGCACGCTGATCACCTGCGCGCGGCCGGCCACGCGCTGCGCAGCCAAGCCGGGCAGGCGTGCCAGCGATTCGGCGATGCTCACGTCCGGCAGGCGGCCGATGTCTTCGGCGGAAATGGCTTCCACGATCGAGGTGGAATCACGCTTGACCGAAATGGCGCCTTCGATCGCGCGGCGCAGGCCGGTGACCTGGACCTTGTCCAGCTCGGTGACCTCGCCGGCGGCCGGCTCGGACGCGGCCTGTGCGGTGGTGGTGGTTTGCGCAGGCATTGCCGATTGCGCGGCTGCCAACGTCGGTGCCATGGCAACGGCCAGGGCGATACTCAGCGCGGAGCGCTTGTGCTTCAACATTTTCCCCTCCCAGGTACATGTTGTTCTTCGAATTTTGGTCCGGCGGATGCCTGGAGATGCTGCGTCGTGCGTCATGCAAGGCGTCGCGACTGCAACGTATGGTAGACATCGCGCCTGCGTGCAAACGGCCGCTGCATACGTATTCAACCGCCACGTTGGCGATGAAATCGATTCCATGCACGGCTTTCGGTCATGCCAAGTCGCCTGCTGCGGATTGCCGGGCGACCGGAATGCCGCCTCCGCAGCGGCACGGTGCCGCGACGGCATGCAATCGTTGGCGGTGGCCCTGCATGCGGGCCGTCGCAACGGTGTCGCTCAACGTGCGCCACCCATCGGCACGAAGCGGATCGCCTGCCCGCCGCCCGGTGCCAGCCGCAGCTCCAGGGTATCGCTGCTGCTGACCTGACGCTCTTCGCGCACGAAGGCGAACGGGTTGCTCACATAGTCGGCGCCATCGCCATCGCGATAGATCTGCGCGGTATAGCGCACGCCGGGCTCCAGGAAGCCCAGCGGCACCTGCAGCAGACGACCGTGTTCGTCGGTGATGCTGCCCAGGAACCACTCGCGGCTGTGCCGGTCCTTGCGCGCGATGGTGACGTAGTCACCCACCTCGCCATTCAACGCGCGGGTCTGGTCCCAGTCCACCGCCACGTCTTCGATGAAGCGGAACGCATCGCGGTGCTGCAAATAGTGCTCGGGCAGGTCGGCAGCCATCTGGATCGGGCTGTACAGCGTTACGTAGAGCGCGAGCTGGCGGGCGAGCGTGCTGGGAATCGCCTGGCCGTTGCGACCTTTCAGGCTCACGATGCCCGGCGTGTAATCCATCGGCCCGGCCAATAGTCGCGTAAACACCAGATTGACCTCATGCTCGGGCGGGTTGGGTGGCTGGCCCCAGGCGTTGTATTCCATGCCGCGCGCGCCTTCGCGCGAAATCCAGTTGGGATAGGTGCGGCGCAGGCCGGTGTCCTTGATCGGCTCATGTGCGTTGACTGCGATATGCCGCTCCGCTGCCTCGCGCACCACACGCAGGTGGTGGCGTGCCATCCATTGGCCGTCGTGCCACTCGCGCAGCGGCGCGCCGCCGCCCGGATTGCGTCGCTCCACCTGGCCGTCGTCGCAGACATAGCCGGTCTTGACCGAGTCCACGCCAAAACGTGCATAGAGGGCCATCGCTTCGGCGATCTGGTCTTCGTAATGGTCCACTGCGCACCCCGTCTCATGATGGCCGATCAGATGCACGCCCTTGCCGGCGGCGTACTTGCTCAATGCGGGCAGATCGAAATCCGGCGTAGGTTTGGTGAAGCCGAAGCTGCCGCCATTGCTGAACCATTCGCCGTCCCAGCCCGGATTCCAGCCTTCCACCAGCACGCCGCGAAAGCCGTGCGCAGCGGCAAAATCGATGTAGCGCCGGGTTGTGGCCGTGGTTGCCGCGTGCTTGGGGCCGGTGGCCCAGGTCTGCTGGTTGAGATGCATCGACCACCACACCCCGACATACTTGGACGGCTTGACCCAGTCCACATTGCCCAGCGCATTGGGCTCGTTGAGGTTGAGGATCAGGTTCGATTCCACCAGGCCGGTGGCCTGATCGGCAATCTGCAGCGTGCGCCACGGTGTATCGAAGGGCAGGGTGCGACGGACCTTCCAGCCTTCGGCCGCCGGCGACAATTGCGCGCGCAGGCGCTGGTCGTCGGTGCGGCGCAGCCACATGCCGGCATAATCCACCAGCGCCGCTTCGTGCAGCGCGATATGTAGCCCGCTGTCGGTACGTAGCGTGAGCGGCGTGTGCGCCAGGGCGAGTTGATTCAGTGGCGTGCGGTTGTAGAGATACTCGTAATGGATCGGCTCGCCCGCTGGAATCCACCATGCATCGGCGTGTGGGGCAATGGCAAATTCGGTGAGTTCGTCGTCGATGATCGCTTCGCGCAGGCCGGCTTGTTCGGGAAAGTGATAGCGCAGGCCCAGCCCGTCGTCGTAGACGCGGAAGACCACCTCGAAGCTGCGCTGCGCACCGTCACGCTCACCCAGGCGAACACGCAATTCGTTGTAGTGGTTGCGGACCAGGCGGGTCTCGCCCCACGGCTGCTCCCAGGTGTCGTCATGACTCTGGCGTGCCTGCGACAGCACCACCAGTCCGCGGTCCAGGCGCCCATCGCGCAGATTGAAACCCAGCCCTGAACGCTGCAGCACCGGCTGGCCCAGGCGTTGCACGCGGTAGTACGGCGTGCCGCCATCCAGCTCCAGGCTCACCTGCAGGATCTTGCCGGGCGAGGCGACTTCGATCGTGGTGACCTCGGCATGCAGCATGGGCGCCACGCTCGCGATGCAGGCGAGCAACAGCTGGCGCGCGATCCAGCGCGCGCCCAGCGTCGAGCGTGCTCGACATGAAGACAGCGGCATATCCCCTCCCAAGGGATGGTCTGATCAACGCAGCCGGAAAACGAAACACGCCACATCCGCCGCGCTGAGGGCGCTCAAACCCCCGGTTTTTTGCCGTTTTCGGCACGTTTTCGNTTGCTGTTGTACTCCGCGTCGCCGAAGGTCAGTTGCATCGTCATCGTCCTGGTGCCTCTGTGCGATTGTCGCAGGATCAGGGGGAGTTGTTCAGAGTTTCCCAAGGTGGCCATTGCGTAAGCGACGACTATGCAGCGCGACGCCGGCACCGGACCATGTTGCGTACCGGTGTCGGCCATGAATACGTATGCAGGGGTGCGGAACGGCAAGGCGCGCGTCTACCATGGCGCCACGGCACCTGGGAGGGTCCGCGACCGTGGCGCAGTTGTGCCACGCACCACAACGCGTGCAACGAGGGAGGAAGGCCGACGGCGCAAGCCGTTTCGCCGCTTCGATGCTGAAGATGATCTGCATGGCTGCAACGCTGGGCGTTGCGGCAAGCTCGCCGGCATTGGCCGATGAGCTGGAATTTCAGGGGCGCCGCGCACAGGCGCAGGCGCTGGACGATGGCGGTTTCGTGTTGCGATGGCCGCAGGGCGAGCGCCGCATTGCGGCGCAGCCGATGCGTACGCACACCGCCAGCCCGATGTTCGATGCCTTGTTCGCGCTGGCGCAGCAGGAGATGGCCGACGACCGCGTCGAGGCGATCCGCGATCCGGCCTTCAACGCCGGCAAGCCAGTGCCGTGCACCTGCTTCGAAACCGGCGAGCGCTGGCCATACGTGTGGACGCGCGATGTCAGTTTCGCCGCCGATCTGGCGCTGGCGCGGCTGGAACCGCAGCGCACACGCAACTCCCTGCGCTTCAAGCTCTCCACTGCGCGCGATGGCCGCACGCCCGGCCTGTTCGTGGCGCAGGACACCGGCTCTGGTGGCAGCTGGCCGATCAGCAGCGACCGGGTGGTGTGGTTCCTGGCCGCGCGCGGTCTGCTGGACGACCAGCCGTTTGCCGACGAGGTGTGGCAGGCGCTGCAGGCCACGCTCGCGCAGGATCGCGATGCGGTGTTCGATGCACAGATCGGCCTCTACCGCGGCGAGACATCGTTTCTGGACTGGCGCGAGCAGACCTATCCGGACTGGACCCGCGAGGACGTGCGTTTCATCGCCGAGTCCTTTGCGCTGTCGACCAACGTGTTGCATTACCAGGCGCTGCGCCTGGCCGAACAGATGGCGCGCCAGCGCGGCGATGCGCGTGCCGCGCAGTACGCGCAATGGGCCGACGCGTTGCAGCAGGCGATCGATGCGCGCTTCTGGGAGGCATCCCGCCAGCAATATGTGAGCTACCTGGGCAATGCCGCGCATCCGGCGCGCTATGCCAAGGTCGATCTGCTTGGGGTGTCGCTGGGCGTGCTGGCCGAGGTGTTCCCGGTGGAACGCGCACGCCTGGCGCTGCGCAATTACCCGGTAGTGGCCGGCGGCAGCCCGGTGGTGTGGCCACAGGAAGCCGCACAGCCGATCTACCACAACCGCGCCGTCTGGCCGTTCGTCAGCGCCTATGCCTTGCGCGCATCGCGTGCACTGGACGATGCGCCGCGCATCGCGCTGGAGTTGCAGTCGTTGATGCGCGGCAGCGCGCTGGCCGGCTCCAACATGGAAAACTACGACATGCAGCGCCTGGCGGTGCACGTTGAAGAGGGCGCGCGCAGCGGCCCGGTGGTGAATTCCCCGCGCCAGCTGTGGTCGGTGGCGGGGTATCTATCGACGGTGCTGGAAGGCGTGTTTGGCCTGTCCGCCGATGGCAGCGTCACCCCGAAGTTGCCGCGCAGCCTGGTGCCGCTGTTGTTCGGTGCACGCCAACAGATCGTGCTGGAGCAGGGCACGCGCCGGTATGTGCTGCAGCGTCCGGCCGACGACCAGGGCGAGTTGCTGGTGGCCGGGCGTGTCGAGCAACAGGGCCAGACCACGCAGGTGCAGCTGGTCGGGCGCAAGGCCGACATGGCGGCGCCGCCGCAACCGGCGCAGGTGTTTGCGCCGGCAACGCCGACGCCGCCCGAGGCGCAGCAGCACGCCAATCGGTATCGGGTTGCGATTCCGGCCGGCATGACGCTGTACATGGACGGCCGGGCCCTGGATGCCGCCGAGCACTACGCATTGCCCGACGATGGGCTGCAGCATGTGGTCAGCCTCACCCGACGCGTGGATGGCCTGGAGTCGCTGCACAGTGCGTCGCTGACGCTTGGCCCATCGCAGACCTTGCCCGGCAGCCAGACCTGGGCATGGCAAGCCGCTTCCACGGGGCGGCATCGCGTGTCGCTGCGGTATCGCAACGCCAATGGCCCGATCAATACCGGCGTCACTGCTGCGGTGAAGCGGCTGGTGCTGGATTGCCCGGGCAGGCCGCCGCAATCGCAGGCGATCGTGATGCCGCATAGCGTGGGCGAGCAGTTGTCCACACAGGTGCGCTTCGATGCCGTGGCAGGGCAGGCCTGCGTGTTTCGTTTGGAAGACGGCTTCAACATGAGCGCCCTGGCGCATTTTGCCCAGTACACCGGTGGCCGTGGCGGCCGCGATGGCATGGTCAATACGGCGCAGGTCAGTGCATTGGTGGTCGGGCCGGCGACCGACGCGGAGGCCGCGCCATGACCGCGAAACCACGCCTGAGTTTCTGGCAGATCTGGAACATGTGCTTCGGCTTTCTCGGCATCCAGTTCGGGTTTGCGCTGCAGAACGCCAATGCCAGCCGCATCTTCCAGACCCTGGGCGCGCAGGTCGACGACGTGCCGGGGCTGTGGATCGCCGCACCGCTGACCGGGCTGATCGTGCAGCCCATCATCGGCTGTCTGTCCGACCGCACCTGGACCTCCTGGGGTCGTCGGCGCCCGTATTTCATGCTGGGCGCGGTGTTCACCACGCTTGCGTTGCTGGTGATGCCCAACGCACCGCTGCTGTGGATCGCTGCCGGCACGTTGTGGGTGCTGGACGCCTCGATCAATATCTCGATGGAACCGTTCCGCGCCCTGGTCGGCGACCAGCTGCCACCGGCGCAGCGACCTACCGGCTATGCGATGCAGAGCTTCTTCATCGGTATCGGCGCGATCGTGGCCAGCTTCCTGCCGTGGTTGCTGGCTCAATGGGGCGTGGCCAATACCGCGCCCGCGGGGCAGCTGCCCGACAGCGTGCGTTATGCGTTCTATCTGGGTGCGGCGGTGCTGTTCCTGTCGATCGGCTGGACAGTGCTGCGCACGCGCGAATACAGCCCGCTCCAGCTGGCTGCCTTCGACGATGCGCATCCACCTGCTGCGAGCGCAGCGATGGCCGGCCTGTTGCCGCCGCCCGCTGCCAGTGCAGCGTGGTGCGGCACGGGTGTGCTGCTGGCTATCGCCATCGCCTGGCACCAGGGCGACCGCATGCTCTATGTGTTGGCAGGCCTGTGCATCGCCTACGGCGCACTGTTGGCGCTGGCGCGGGCGTTGCCGCCGGGCAGCATGCTGGTGACGATCGTGCAGGATGTGCGCAGCATGCCGATCACCATGCGCCGGCTGGCCTGGGTGCAGTTCTTCTCCTGGTTCGCCCTGTTCGCGATGTGGATCTACACCACTGCCGCGGTGACCCAAGTGCATTTCGGCACCACCGATACTGCATCGGCAGCCTATAACGACGGGGCCAACTGGGTGGGCGTGCTGTTCGGTGCCTACAACGGTTTCGCGGCGCTGGCGGCGCTGGTCATCCCCCTGCTGGTCCGCGCGATCGGGCTGCGCTGGAGCCATCTGTGCAACCTGTGGCTGGGCGCAGCCGGCCTGTTGTCGATGGTGGTGATCCGCGACCCGCACGGGTTGCTGCTGTCGATGCTCGGCGTCGGCTTTGCCTGGGCCTCGATCCTGTCGCTGCCGTACGCCTTGCTGTCCGATAGCGTGCCTGCCGCCAAGATGGGCGTGTACATGGGCATCTTCAATTTTTTCATCGTGATTCCGCAGCTGGTCGCTGCCAGTGCGCTGGGCTTGGTGCTCCGTGCGTGGCTGGGCGGCCAGCCCATCTACGCATTGGCCATCGGCGGGCTCAGCCTGTTGGTCGCCGGCGTCTGCGTGGTGCGGGTTCCAGTTGCCTCGGGAGGGCAGTGATGCGTAGTGCGATGTGTGTGGCGTTGACGATGTACGCAGGCGTGGCGTTCGCGGCGCCCGCGGCGAAGGAGTACTACGGCACCCTGGAGCCATTCGCCGCCGATGCGGTGTACTTCGTGGTCACCGACCGCTTCGTCAATGGCGATACCGGCAATGACCAGCGCGAGCAGGGCGGTGCGCATCGCAGCTTCGATGTGCCCACGCCCTGCGCCGATGGCAGCGACGACAACATCGGCTACCTGGGTGGCGACTTCAAGGGCATCGTCGATCATGCCGACTACATTCGCGACCTGGGATTTGGCGCGGTGTGGATCACGCCCATCGTCGACAACCCCGATCAGGCGTTCACCGGCGGCAAGCCGATCACCTGCGGCAGCACGCTCAGTGATCACGGCAAGACCGGCTACCACGGCTACTGGGGCGTCAACTTCTACAAGTTGGACGAGCACCTGCCCAGCCCGGGCCTGGATTTCGCCGGTTTTACCCGCGCCATGCACGCCAACCACCTGAAAGTGGTGCTGGATATCGTGGGCAACCATGGGTCGCCGGCCTACACCATGCCGCAGGCGCAACCCGGCTTCGGCAAGCTCTACGATGCGCAGGGGCGCCTGGCCGCCGACCACCGGAATCTGCCGCCCGCGCAGCTGGATCCGCAGCACAACCCGTTGCATGCCTTCTACAACACCGGCGGCGGGCTGGCGGAACTGTCCGATCTCAACGAGAACAATCCGGCCGTGCTCGACTACCTGGCCGGTGCGTATCTGCAATGGATGGAGCAGGGCGCCGATGCATTCCGCATCGACACCATCGGCTGGATGCCGGATCGCTTCTGGCATGCCTTCGTGGCGCGCATCCGCGAAAAACGCCCGGGATTTTTCATGTTCGGCGAAGCTTTCGACTACGACGCCGACAAGATCGCCGGGCATACCTGGGCGCGCAACGCCGGCGTCAGCGTGCTGGATTTTCCGTTGAAGCAGCAGCTGTCTGCAGTCTTCGGTCGTGAACAGGCGGGCTTCGAAAAACTCGCCAAGCCATTGTTCCTGCGCCAGGGGCCGTACGCGAACCCTTACGAGCTGATGAGCTTCTACGACAACCACGACATGGCACGCCTGGACGCCAGCGACACCGGCTTCATCGATGCGCACAACTGGCTATTCACCGCGCGCGGTATCCCGGTGATCTATTACGGCTCGGAAACCGGCTTCATGCGTGGCCGTGCCGAACATGCAGGCAACCGCAATTACTTCGGCGTCGAGCGTATCCGCAACGCACCGCAGAGCCCGATCTTCGGCCCGCTAAAAGAAATCGCCCAGGTGCGTCGCAACACGCCGGCATTGCAGCGCGGCGTGCAGGTCGATGTGCAGTTGCGCGGCAATCAAGCCGCGTTCCTGCGCGTCTATCAGCATGCCGGTACGACCCAGACCGCATTGGTGCTGCTTAACAAGGCAGATACCGCCTCCACCCTCGAAGTGAAGCGCTTCCTGCAGCCCGGCGCGTGGCGCGATGCGGTCAGCGGCGAGCAGCAGCAGGTGCGCGGACGGCTGGTTACGCAGGTCCCGGCGCATGGCGTGCGCGTGCTGCTGTCGGATGCGCCGATCGCCGACCCGACGCTGCGCAAGCAGCTGGACCTACAGATGGTCGAGCAAGCCGCACGCGACGCGCGCAATAGGTAGGAGCGCACCTGGGCGCGATAAGGCATTATCGGTAAGGCCCCATCGCGCCCGGGTGCGCTCCTGCGACGCACTCAGCGGGTCGTGAGATCTCGCAAACCACCTTGCATACCGTCCGAATTTCGAATCAGCGCCTGACTGCCCCGTCCGCCGCCCGCTCAGTCATCGCATCGCCTGTCTCTGCGCCGGACGGCGCCCAGCCCAGCGGCGGCTGCAACCCGTTGCTGCGCGAAGAATCGCGTAGCGCCAGCCGCACCGGAATCGTGCGGCTCTGCGCCGCTTCGCCGCGGATCAGCGCCACCAGGCTTTCCACCAGCAGCGTGCCGGCCTGCTTGGTGTCCTGCTGCACCGTGGACAAGGCCGGCGCCACCGAGGCGGCCAGCGCGATATCGTCGAAGCCGCTGACCGCCACGTCCTGCGGCACGCGCAGGCCGCGCTCGCGCAGGGCGCGCATCGCGCCGATGGCGATCAGGTCGCTGGCTGCGCACACCGCATCGAACGCCTTGCCGCTGTCCAGCAGCGCCAGGCATGCGGCGTGACCGGACGACTCGGTGGTGATCGCATCGAACTGCAGCGCCGCGTCGGCAACCAGGTCCTGTTGCGCCAGCGCGGCGACGTGGCCGCGGTAACGTTCCTCGAATTCGGGATAGTGATTGGAGGCATGGCCCAGGAAGGCGATGCGTCGGCAGCCCTGCGCCAACAGGTGCTCGGTGATGTCCAGCCCGCCCTGGTAGTTGTCGCTGCCGATCGAGATGCCCGGCTGGCCCGGCAGCGCCGCGCCCCAGCGGACGAAATGCGTGCCTTGTTCCACCAGCCGCTGCAGCCGCTGGCGCGACTCCTGGTAATCGCCGTAGCCCAACAGGATGATGCCGTCGGCCTTGTTGCTGTCTTCGTAGTCGGCCTGCCAATCCTTGGACAGCTGCTGGAACGACACCAGCAGGTCGTAGCCCTGCAGCGCGCAGGCGCGTGTGATCGAGCCCAGCATCGAGTGGAAGAACGGATTGATCAGCGAATCGTCGGCGGTGGGGTCTTCGAAGAACAGCAGCGCCAGCGTGCCGGCATTGCGCAGCCGCAACGAGGAGGCGTTCTTGTCGACCTTGTAATTCAGCTCGCGGGCGATGCGCAGGATGCGCTTGCGGGTTTCCTCGTTGACCATCGGGCTGCCGCGCAAGGCGCGCGACACGGTCGGCTGCGACACGCCAGCCAGGTAGGCGATATCCAGCGAGGTGGCTTTACCCTTGATGGTCATGGTCGGCAGCGGCAGGACGAATGGCCGGCATCATGCCATGCGCCCGGCGGCCCCGTGCCGGCCCGCCCGGTGGCCGCCTGATTGGTTTACCATTCACGCCCAAGACCCCTTGCGAGAAGGTGGCCCGCGCCCCGCGCCGGCCGAGCGTGCGACATGAGCACTACCACCGCCCACCGCTGATCCCGACCGGCGTCCGTGTCCGTGGCGCCCGCGACGCGGTCTTCTGCATGACCTTTCCCGCTTCTCCCCGAGCCTGTCCAGCAGTGGTCAGGTCTCCCATGGCAGCTTCCGGCTGCAGCCAGACCAGACCTCATTCTTGCCCATGATCAATATCACGCTCCCCGACGGCAGCCGCCGCGAATTCGAATCCCCCGTCTCGGTGATGCAGGTCGCCCAGTCGATCGGCGCCGGCCTGGCCAAGGCCACCATCGCCGGCCAGGTCGATGGCCAGCTGGTCGACGCCAGCGACGTCATCGACCATGACGCCAGCCTGCGCATCATCACCGCCAAGGACGCCGAGGGGGTGGAGATCATCCGCCACTCCTGCGCCCACCTGGTCGGGCACGCGGTCAAGCAGCTGTATCCCGAGGTTAAGATGGTGATCGGCCCGGTCATCGCCGAAGGCTTCTATTACGACATCTACAGCGAATGCCCGTTCACGCCCGAGGACATGGCCGCGATCGAGCAGCGCATGCAGGAACTGATCGCGCAGGACTACGACGTGATCAAGAAGGTCACCCCGCGTTCGGAGGTGATCGAGGTCTTCGCCCAGCGCGGCGAGGAGTACAAGCTGCGCCTGATCGAGGACATGTCCGAGGACATCACCGCGATGGGCCTGTACTACCACCAGGAGTACGTGGACATGTGCCGCGGCCCGCACGTGCCCAACACGCGCTTCCTCAAGGCGTTCAAGCTGACCCGCATCTCCGGCGCCTACTGGCGCGGCGATGCCAAGAACGAGCAGTTGCAGCGCATCTACGGCACCGCCTGGGCCGACAAGAAGCAGCTGGATGCCTACATCCTGCGCATGGAGGAAGCCGACAAGCGCGACCACCGCCGCATCGGCAAGGCGCAGGACCTGTTCCACTTGCAGGAAGAAGCGCCCGGCCTGGTGTTCTGGCACCCCAAGGGCTGGTCGCTGTGGCAGGTGGTCGAGCAGTACATGCGCAAGGTCTACCGCGATAGCGGCTACGGCGAAGTGCGCTGCCCGCAGATCCTGGACGTGTCGCTGTGGCAGAAATCCGGCCACTGGGACAACTACCAGGACGCGATGTTCTTCACCGAGTCGGAGAAGCGCACCTACGCGGTCAAGCCGATGAACTGCCCCGGCCACGTGCAGGTGTTCAACCAGGGCCTGCACAGCTACCGCGACCTGCCGATCCGCTACGGCGAATTCGGCGCCTGCCACCGCAACGAGCCCTCCGGCGCGCTGCACGGCATCCTGCGCGTGCGCGGCTTCACCCAGGACGACGGGCACGTGTTCTGCCTGGAATCGCAGATCGAGTCCGAAGTCACCGCCTTCCACCAGCAGGCGCTGGCGGTCTACACCGCGTTCGGGTTCGACGACATCCACATCAAGATTGCGCTGCGCCCGGAAAAGCGCCTGGGCGACGATGCCACCTGGGACAAGGCCGAAGCCGCGCTGCGCAGCGCGCTGGGCGTGTGCGGGGTGGAGTGGCAGGAGCTGCCGGGCGAGGGCGCCTTCTATGGCCCCAAGATCGAATACCACCTCAAGGACGCCATCGGCCGCACCTGGCAGCTGGGCACCATGCAGGTCGACTTCATGATGCCCGGTCGTCTGGGCGCCGAGTATGTGGACGAGAACAGCCAGAAGAAGCATCCGGTGATGCTGCACCGGGCCATCGTCGGCTCGATGGAGCGTTTCATCGGCATCCTGATCGAGCACCATGCCGGCGCCTTCCCGTCCTGGCTGGCGCCGGTCCAGGTCGTTGTCGCCAACATCACCGACGCTCAGGCTGAATATGTCGACTCGGTTCGGAAAACCCTTGCAAATCAAGGCTTCCGTGTCAGCGCCGATTTGCGTAACGAGAAGATCGGTTATAAGATTCGCGAGCATACGCTGCAACGCGTGCCCTATCTGCTCGTGGTCGGCGACCGTGAGAAGGAAAATGGCGCAGTTGCCGTGCGGACGCGGTCGGGAGAGGACCTCGGGACCATGGCGGTTTCGGCCTTCATCGAGCGTCTGCAGGCAGAGCAGGCAGCGTGAGCCAACCCCGGCCGGTCTGGATGATCCGGATGCGCCGGTTCGATTCCCCTGGGAGATTGCAATATCAGTACCCCTGACAACAAACAGAACCGCAAGAACCAAGAAATCCGCGTGCCGCGCGTCCGCGTGATCGGCAGCGACGGAGAGATGGTCGGCGTGTTGTCGCGCGACGAAGCGCTCGCCAAGGCCGAGGAAGAAGGCCTGGATCTGGTCGAAATCCAGCCGCAGGCCGATCCGCCGGTCTGCAAGATCATGGATTTCGGCAAGTTCAAGTTCGAGCAGCAGAAGAAGGCCAACGAGGCCAAGAAGAAGACCAAGCAGGTCGAGATCAAGGAACTCAAGTTCCGTCCGGTCACCGACGAGGGCGACTACCAGATCAAGCTGCGCAACATGCGCCGTTTCCTGGAAGAGGGCGACAAGGTCAAGGTCAACATTCGCTTCCGTGGCCGCGAAATGAGCCATCAGGAGCTCGGCCGCGAGATGGCGGCTCGGATCGAGGCCGATCTGGGCGACGACATCGTCATCGAATCCCGTCCGCGCCTGGAAGGGCGTCAGATGGTCATGATGATCGCGCCGAAGAAGAAGGTCTGACCCGCTGCCGCGGCGGCCCTGACCGGGTCGGCCGCGGCGAGTATTGCTCGATTTGCAAGAATTCCCGGCAACGGGTAGACTGCGCGGCCCGGTTTTGCCGGGACGTCGCGCAAGCGGCACCAGGACCTGTCCGGATCGTGTTCGATCAAGGACTTACAAGCAGGCAAGGGCAAGGATGGAAAGCGTGGTCGCAAGACTGCCGCCCGTGTCAGTGACAAAACACCATCAAGGACATAGCAATGCCCAAGATCAAGACCAACCGGGCGGCGGCCAAGCGTTTCCGCAAGACCGCCTCCGGCAAGTACAAGTGCGGCCACGCAAACCGTAGCCACATCCTCACGAAGAAAGCGACCAAGCGGAAGCGCAACCTGCGGCAGACGAACCACGTCCGTGCCGAGGACGCTGGCCGTCTCGATCGTATGCTTCCCTACCTCTGAGGACTGACCCATGGCACGAGTAAAGCGTGGCGTACAGGCGCGTCGCCGCCACAAGAAAATTCTGACCCTGGCAAAGGGCTATTACAACGCTCGCCGCAAGGTCTTCCGCGTTGCCAAGCAGGCGGTCATCAAGGCACAGCAGTACGCCTATATCGGCCGCAAGCAGAAGAAGCGTAATTTCCGTTCGCTGTGGATCACCCGCATCAATGCGGCTGCCCGCATCAACGGCTTGAGCTACAGCCGTTTCATGAACGGCCTGCTCAAGGCTGGCATCACCCTGGACCGCAAGGTGCTGGCCGATATCGCCGTGCACGACGCCGCCGGCTTTGCCGCGCTGGCCGAGAAGGCCAAGGGCGCGCTGGCGGCGTAAATGCAGGTCCCTCTGCAGGAGCCCGCACATCCATGTGCGGACTGCTTAAAGAGGCGGGTCATCGGGTGTAGTCGCACTTGGTGTGCATGCCTTCGATGAGGTGAGCCGCAGAGATGCAGGGGGAAGGGCGCGAGTCCTTCCCCTTTTGCGTTTTTGCGAAGCCATCAAGTGGGTGATGGCAGGTTGGTCCAGTGACAATGCGTTCCGGTGCATCCGGAAACACCGTTCGGTTGACGCAGTTGAGGCGCAAGTGCAATGAGTGAGATTCAATCCCTGACCGAGCGCGCGCTGGCCGATGTCGCCGCCGCACAGACGCCGGACCAACTGGAAGCATTGCGGGTCGCCTTGCTGGGCAAGAGCGGCAGCATCACCGCCCAGCTCAAGCAGCTCGGTACGCTGGCGGCCGACCAGCGCAAGGCTGCCGGCGAGGCGATCAACCAGACGCGCGACGCACTGACCGCTGCATTGGCGCAGCGCAAGATCACGCTGGAAACCGCCGCATTGGACGCTCGCCTTGCCGGGGAGCGTATCGACGTCACCTTGCCGGGACGTCGGAGCGAACGGGGTGGCCTGCATCCGGTCACGCGCACGCTCGAGCGCATCGTCGAAATCTTCGCGCGGCTGGGCTATGAGTTGTCCGACGGCCCGGAAATCGAGGACGACTGGCACAACTTCGAAGCGCTGAACTTCCCGCCGCACCATCCGGCGCGCGCGATGCATGACACCTTCTACTTCGGCGACGGCCGCCTGTTGCGGACCCATACCTCCGGTGTGCAGGTGCGCTACATGGACGCACACACGCCGCCGCTGCGCATGATCGCCGCCGGCAAGGTGTATCGCTCCGATTCGGACCAGACCCACTCGCCGATGTTCCATCAGGTCGAAGGACTGCTGGTGGACGAACATTCCAACTTCGCCGATCTCAAGGGCACCTTGTCCGAGTTCGTGCGCGCATTCTTCGAGCGCGATTTCGACATGCGCTTCCGTCCCAGCTATTTCCCGTTCGTGGAGCCGGGTGCGGAAGTGGACATCGCCTGGCAGCAGCCCGATGGCAGCACACGCTGGCTGGAAGTGCTGGGCTGCGGCATGGTGCACCCCAACGTGCTGCGCAGCGTCGGCATCGACCCGGAGCGCTATACCGGTTTCGCCTTCGGCCTTGGCGTGGAGCGCTTCGCGATGCTGCGTTACGGTGTCAACGACCTGCGCGCCTTCTTCGAAAACGACGTACGTTTTCTCAGGCAGTTTGCCTGACGGCGGGGATTGGGGATTCGGGATTGGGGATTCGCAACGTCGCCCCGGTCCGTCCCAGACTCCGTCGACGCGTTTTAGCTAATCCCCAATCCCGAATCCCCAATCCCGGCCCCTTATGAAATTCTCTGAAAATTGGCTGCGCAGCCACGTTCCGATCCAGGCCGCGCGCGACGAACTGGCTGCGACGCTGACGGCGATCGGTCTGGAGGTCGAAGAGGTCATGCCACTGGGCGAGGCGCTGGGCCAGGTGGTGGTGGCGCGGATCGTCCAGGCGTTGCGTCATCCCGAAGCCGATCGTCTGCAGGTCTGCAGCGTGGATGCCGGGCAGGGCGAGTTGCTACAGATCGTGTGCGGCGCTCCCAATGCGCGTGCAGGCCTGGTGGCGCCGTTGGCGCTGGTCGGTGCGCAGATCGGCGCGCTCACCATCACTGCGGCCAAGCTGCGCGGGATGGCGTCCAACGGCATGCTGTGTTCGGCCAAGGAACTGGGTCTGGACAGCGATGCATCCGGCCTGTTCGAGCTGCCCGACGATGCGCCGGTGGGTCAGGCGCTGGCCGAGTATCTGGGGCTGCCGGATGCCAGCATCGAGATCAAGCTGACGCCCAATCGCGCCGACTGCTTCAGCGTGCGCGGCATCGCCTTCGATGTGGCGGCGGCTTGCGGCAGCGAAGTGGTTGCCTTCGACGCGGCTGCCGTTGCGTCGGTGTCCACACGGACGCTGGCGGTGGAACTGGACGCCGGCAAGGAGGCCCCGCGCTATTGCGGCCGCGTGATCGAAAGCATCGATCCGGCTGCGACCACGCCGGTCTGGCTGGCCGAGCGCCTGCGTCGCAGTGGTGTGCGCCCGGTGTCGTTGCTGGTGGACATCACCCAGTACGTGATGCTGGAACTGGGCCAGCCGATGCATGCCTTCGACCTGGACACCTTGCAGGGGCCGATCGGCGTGCGCCGTTCGCGCGCAGGCGAGCAGTTGGCGCTGCTGGACGGACGCAAGGTGACGTTGGACGACAGCTTCCTGACCATCACCGATGCCGGCCGCCCGGTGGCGCTGGCCGGGTTGATGGGCGGGCTGGACACGCGGGTCACCGAGACCACGCGCAACGTGTTCCTGGAATCGGCGTATTTCGATCCGGCCGCGATCATGGGCCGCGGCCGCAAGCTTGGCCTGCACACCGATGCCGGCCATCGCTTCGAGCGTGGCGTGGACCCGGCGCTGGCGCCGCAGGCGATCGAGGTGGCCACGCGCCTGGTGCTGGAACTGGCCGGCGGTACGCCGGGCCCGGTGGTGCATGCGCAGTTGCCGGAGCATCTGCCACAGCCGGCGCGCATCCTGCTGCGGCGTGCGCGGATCGTGCGCGTGCTCGGTATCCGGATTGACGATGCCGAGGTCGTGCGCATTCTGAGCGCGCTCGGCATGCAGCTTGAGGCCGTGGCCGAGGGTTGGCAGGTGATGGCGCCGAGCCGTCGCTTCGATATCGCCATTGAGGAAGATCTGATCGAAGAGCTGGCGCGCATCCATGGGTACGACCGGGTGCCGACCACGCTGCCCGGCGGTGCCAGCCGGATCGCGATGCCGAGCGAGACCCAGCTGGACGAGCGCACCGTGTGCCGCCAGCTGGCGGCGCGCGAACTGCAGGAGACCATCAATTACGCCTTCGTCGATGCCGACCTGCTGCAGCGGTGGCAGCTCAGCGAGGGGGTGGTGCCGCTGGCCAATCCGCTCAGCGCCGAGCTGGCGATCATGCGTCCGCGCCTGCTGCCGGGCCTGGTGGCGACCCTGGGCCGCAACGCGGCGCGTCAGGCCGGGCGGGTGCGCCTGTTCGAGCTGGGCAAGGTGTTTGCCGCTGCCGCCGATGCGGGCGTGGCGCCGCACGAAGCTCAGCACGTTGCCGCTGCGGTGTGCGGCGATGCGCTGGCGCTGCAATGGGGCGAGCCGGCACGCAAGGTGGACTTCCATGATGTGAAGGGCGACCTGCTGGCGCTGGCCGCGGCCAGTGGTGCGGTGCTGGAGTTCCGGCCGTCGGCGCAGCCGTTCGGGCACCCGGGCCGTTCGGCTGACATCTATCGCGACGGGGTGTGCATCGGCTGGATCGGGCAGGTGCATCCGCGCCTGGCCAAGGCGATGGACATCGATGTGGACGTGGTCGCGTTCGAGCTGGAGCTTGCACCGCTGGTGCAGCGCCCCTTGCCGCGTGCCGGCGAGCTGTCGCGCTTCCCCTCGGTGCGCCGCGACCTGGCCTTCCTGGTGCCGGAGCAGGTGAGTTGGGCGTCGCTGTCGGCCAGCGTGCAGACTGCGGTCGGTCCGTTGCTGCGCGAGGTGCAGCTGTTCGACCGCTATGTCGGGCAGGGGGTCGAGCCAGGTTTCAAGAGTCTGGCTATGGGCTTGATTTTGCAGGATAACTCGCGCACTCTCACCGACCGGGACGTGGATGCGGTCGTGACCGATGTGGGGGCGGTGGTCGAGCGCGAGCACCGCGCCCGGATCCGGAGTTGAGGCGGTAACCAGGGGATTGGCATGGCATTGACGAAAGCGGAGATGGCCGAGCGTCTGTTCGACGAGGTCGGTCTGAACAAGCGTGAGGCAAAGGAATTTGTCGATGCGTTCTTCGACGTGCTGCGCGATGCGCTGGAGCAGGGCCGTCAGGTGAAGCTGTCCGGTTTCGGCAACTTCGATCTGCGGCGCAAGAACCAACGGCCCGGTCGCAATCCCAAGACCGGTGAGGAAATTCCGATTTCGGCCCGCACGGTGGTGACCTTCCGCCCGGGCCAGAAACTCAAGGAACGGGTGGAGGCTTATGCTGGATCCGGGCAGTAATCGCGAGCTACCGCCGATTCCGGCCAAGCGCTACTTCACCATCGGTGAGGTGAGCGAGCTATGCGACGTCAAGCCGCATGTGCTGCGCTATTGGGAAACGGAGTTTCCGAGCCTGGAGCCGGTCAAGCGGCGCGGCAATCGGCGCTACTACCAGCGCCACGACGTATTGATGGTGCGGCAGATCCGCGGTCTGCTCTACGAGCAGGGCTATACCATCGGCGGTGCGCGCCTGCGCCTGGAGGGCGATGGCGCCAAGAGCGAGTCGGCATTGAGCAACCAGATCATCAAGCAGGTGCGGATGGAGCTGGAAGAAGTGCTGCAGCTGCTACGCCGCTAGGAAAACGTTTCACAAAGCCGCTATAATCGCAGGCCGCCCTCGCGGCGGGACGCAACATCTTCGGGGTATAGCGCAGCCTGGTAGCGCACTAGTCTGGGGGACTAGTGGTCGTCGGTTCGAATCCGGCTACCCCGACCACACAGCAAGCCCATGTCGTCATGACATGGGCTTTTTTGTTGCGATGCAACATCGCTTTTTTGTGTTTTCATTCGGTCTGATGAATATGCAGATCGGCATATCGCAGTGCAGCATGAACAGGACGCTAGCGTTCGGTTGTTACGGTTCGGTTCGCTATGGACCTGGATCACGAAATGGTGCTAAGTATGTGGAAATGCTCCAAATCATCAGCGCCGGACCAGAACGTGGATCACGGTTCGTTAACACGGTATCGACGAACTTGAATCAATAGGCCAACGCCGTCAAAAAAATGGCGTGCAGCGTCTTGCGGTACGATCTTTCTGTGCCATAGTGCAGTGCAACAAGTCATATCTGTCGTAATCCCGAAGTTCCGGGATGGAGCCCTCTGTCGTACGTTCGTGCTGGCGCGTTTGGCCGGCTGAATGCTGCGCGGGCTCCTGTCCCACCCAACCGAGGCAGCCAGCCACACGCATGAAGAAACTGATCGGACGATTTTGCCAAGGCCTCAGCCTGGCGTTGATCTGCTCGATGACACTGGGTGCCTGCAGCACCGGGAAGGACATGGCGACGTCATTGCCGCTTCCCGATCCGCTCGCAATGTCCGCAGTGCAGCCGGAGTATCGGCTCTCCCCAGGCGACCTGTTGTTGGTCAAGGTCTTCCAGATCGATGATCTGGAGCGGCAGGTGCGTATCGATCAGAACGGTCACATCTCGCTGCCGCTGATCGGCGACGTCAATGCCGCCGGCATGGGCGTCGGCGAGCTGGAGAAGATGGTCGCCGACCGCTACCGCAATGGGTATCTGCAAAATCCGCAGGTATCGGTGTTCGTGCAGGAATCCAATGGCCGCCGCGTCACCGTGACCGGCGCCGTCACCGAGCCCGGCATCTATCCGGTCATCGGTGCCAACCTGACCCTGCAGCAGGCCGTCGCGCAGGCCAAGGGCGTCAGCACCGTGGCAAGCCGCGGCAATGTGATCGTGTTCCGCATGGTCAATGGGCAGAAGATGATCGCGCGCTTCGACCTGACCGAGATCGAGAAGGGCGCCAATCCGGACCCGGAGATCTACGGTGGCGACATCGTTGTGGTGTATCGCTCGGATGCGCGCGTCTGGCTGCGTACCATGCTGGAACTGACTCCTCTTGTGATGGTGTGGCGCGCTTACCGATGAGTATGAATTCAGACAATCGTTCCTCGCCGTCGCAGCGCCACGGGCATCTTGAATTGGCCGACGTAAGCTTGCTCGACTATTGGCGCGCGCTGGTGTCGCAGCGCTGGCTGATCATCCTGATCACCATCGGCGCGACCCTGCTGGCGCTGGTGATCACCTTCCTGATGCCGGAAAAGTATCGCGCCACCAGTACGCTGCAGATCGAGCGCGACTCGCTCAACGTGGTGAATGTCGACAACCTGATGCCGGTGGAGTCGCCGCAGGATCGCGACTTCTACCAGACCCAGTACCAGCTGCTGCAGAGCCGTTCGCTGGCACGTGCGGTAATTCGCGAAGCCAAGCTTGACCAAGATCCCGCGTTCAAGGATCAGGTCGACGAAGCGTTGGCCAAGGCAGCGGCCAAGAATCCGGAAGCCGGCAAGTCGGTGGATTCGCGTCAGGCGATCATCGAGCGCAGCCTGACCGATACCTTGCTTGCAGGCCTGGTGGTCGAGCCGATCCTCAATTCGCGCCTGGTCTACGTTAATTACGATTCGCCGGACCCGGTGCTGGCGGCAAAGATCGCCAATACGTATCCGAAGGTGTTCATCGTCAGTACGCAGGAGCGCCGCATGAAGGCGTCCTCGTTCGCGACCAAGTTCCTCGCCGAGCGTCTGGAGCAACTGCGTTCCAAGGTCGAGGACTCGGAGAAGACGCTGGTGGCGTACTCGACCGATGAGCAGATCGTGTCGGTGGGCGACGACAAGCCTTCATTGCCGGCGCAGAACCTGACCGACCTCAACGCAATGCTGGCCTCGGCGCAAGATGCGCGCATCAAGGCCGAGGCCGCCTGGCGACAGGCCGCGGCCGGCGACGCGATGTCGCTGCCGCAGGTGCTGAGCAGCCCGTTGATCCAGACGCTGCGCGGCGAGCAGGTGCGCCTGACCAGCGAGTACCAGCAGAAGCTGTCGACCTTCAAGCCGGACTACCCGGAAATGCAGCGTCTGAAGGCGCAGATAGAAGAGTCGCGCCGGCAGATCAATGGCGAGATCGTCAACGTGCGCCAGTCGCTCAAGGCGACCTACGATGCGTCCGTGCATCAGGAGCAATTGCTCAACGAACGCATTGCCGGCCTGCGCAACAACGAACTCGATCTGCAAAGCCGCAGCATCCGCTACAACATGCTCAAGCGCGACGTCGATACCAACCGCCAGCTCTACGATGCGCTCCTGCAGCGTTACAAGGAGATCGGTGTTGCGAGCAACGTTGGCGCCAACAACGTGACCATCGTCGACACTGCAGATGTACCTACGTCGAAGACTTCGCCGAAACTCAAACTGAACCTCGCGTTGGGATTCATCTTTGGCGTATTCCTTGGGCTGGCTGTGGCGCTTGTGCGCTACTTCCTGCGGGGCAACGGGTCGGAAACACGATTGAACTGACATCGTGGTGTTGCAAAGCGGTGGTTAATTAAAGTGACAACTGATTCAGCGTGGAAAAGGTTGGATCCCGTATGTTTCGGGCTCCTTCGTTTGAAAGTTTGTCTCTGTTGAAACAAAGGGCTGTCGCCTGATCTGGGGTCGGTAGGTATTACCGCGGTGATCATGCGACGGAGATGATTGAAAGCTCGCGTGCGATTCGTATGTTCCCCCGCATGCGCCGTATCGAGTTTGGAGGACATCCCCATGCTTTTGGCAGACTTGAGTAGCGCGACCTACACCACATCCTCGCCGCGATTGTTGTCCAAGTATTCGGCTGCAGCCGACCTGGTACTGCGTGTTTTCGACCTGACCATGGTGGTCGTTTCCGGCCTGGTCGCCTATCGCATCGTGTTCGGCTCCTGGGTGCCGGCGGCGCCATACCGGGCCGCCATCGCCACCACGCTGTTGTATTCGGTGATCTGCTTCGCGCTGTTTCCGCTGTATCGCAGCTGGCGTGGTCGCGGACTGCTGAGCGAATTGATGGTACTCGGTGGTGCCTTCGGCGGTGTGTTCGCCTTGTTCGCGGTGCATGCGCTGATCGTGCAGGTGGGCGAGCAGGTCTCGCGCGGCTGGATTGGTCTCTGGTTTGTCGGCGGCCTGGCATCGCTGGTGGCGGCCCGCACCTTGCTGCGCGGCTTCCTGAACCACCTGCGGGCCCAGGGCGTAGACGTGCAGCGCGTGGTGGTGGTCGGTCTGCGTCACCCGGTGATGAAGATCAATCACTACCTGAGCCGCAACCCGTGGGTGGGGATGAACCTGGTCGGTTACTTCCGCACTCCGTACGACATTGCCGTGACCGAGCAGCGCCAGTCGCTGCCGTGCCTGGGCGAGCCGGATGCGCTGATCGACTACCTGAAGGAAAACCAGGTCGAGCAGGTGTGGATCTCGCTGCCGCTGGGCGAGCGCGACCATATCAAGCAGCTGTTGCAGCGCCTGGACCGCTATCCGATCAATGTGAAGCTGGTGCCCGACCTGTTCGACTTCGGTCTGTTGAACCAGTCCGGTGAGCAGATCGGCAACACTCCGGTGATCAACCTGCGCCAGGGTGGCGTGGACCGCGACAATTACTTCGTGGTGGCCAAAGCGTTGCAGGACAAGATCCTGGCCGTGATTGCACTGATGGGCCTGTGGCCACTGATGGCTGCGATTGCGGTTGGTGTCAAACTGAGCTCGCCGGGCCCGGTGTTCTTCCGCCAGCGCCGTCATGGCCTGGGCGGCCGCGAGTTCTACATGTTCAAGTTCCGCTCTATGCGCGTGCATGACGATCATGGCACCACCATCCAGCAAGCGACCAAGAACGATACACGTATCACCCGCTTTGGGGCGTTCCTGCGTCGTAGCAGCCTGGATGAGCTGCCGCAGATCTTCAATGTGCTGGGTGGCAGCATGTCGATCGTGGGCCCGCGTCCGCACGCGGCACAGCACAACACGCACTACGAAAAGCTGATCAACCATTACATGCAGCGCCACTACGTCAAGCCGGGTATCACCGGTTGGGCGCAGGTGAACGGCTTCCGTGGTGAGACCCCGGAGCTGCGGACGATGAAGAAGCGCATCCAGTACGACCTCGACTACATCCGTCGCTGGTCGCTGTGGCTGGATATCCGCATCATCGTGCTGACTGCGGTGCGCGTGCTCGGACAGAAGACCGCGTACTGATGATGGCGGGAAGCGTGCGACCTGGCGCGTCCGGCGCCGCGGGCGGCTGCATTGCAGCCGCCCCTTTCAGGCAGGCGTCTGCGTGCTGATCCGAATGAGCGAAGATACCCGCGTTCGCTGGCACAACCTGCTCATCGAGCTGACGTTGCTGGTCGGGGTGGGTTACAACCTGGTGTTGGCCCTGATCAATGCGAACGTGTTCACCGTCCGGCCGGTGATCACCTACGCGGTCGAGTTCATGGTCTACGCGGCCTGCTTCCTGCTGGGCCTCGGGTCGCTGAGCCGCAAGCGGCTTGCGCTGATCATCAGCGGACTTGGGTTGATCGTCCTGCTGATGTTCGTGCGGTTTCTGGTGAACTGGCAGATTGACCCGAAATTCTTCCGCGACGCCTTGGTGGTGTTCGCGTTCGTGGTGCTGGGCTCGGCGTATACCGGCTCGGTGCCCAAGTTGTTCATCCGCATGACCATCATCGTCTCGTTGGTAGCGGCGTTCGAATTGGCGATGCCGACCGCGTACGGCGACCTGGTCAACCCGAAGAGTTTCTTCGTCAACGCGCGCGGCATGAGTGCCGAAGGGTTCTGGAACGAAGATAGCAATCTGTTCGTCAGCGCCACGCGTCCGGGCGAACGCAACTTCCTGCCCGGCTCCAATCTGCCGCGCGCCTCCTCGATGTTCATCGAGCCGGTGACGATGGGCAACTACATCTGTTTCTTCACTGCCATCGTGCTGGTGTTCTGGCGCTGGATGCGTCCGGCTGCGCTGATCCTGTCGGTGGGGCTGATCGGTTTCATGATCGTGGCCTCGGACGGACGACTTGCGGCGGGCACCTGCGTGTTGATGGTGTTGCTGACGCCGCTGTTGAAACGTCTGGATCAGCGCCTGGCGTTTCTGGTGTTTTTGCTGGTGATCATGAGCGCATGGTTGCTGGTGTGGGTCACCGGGATCACCGCCTACCAGGACACGACGATGGGCCGGGTGTTCTTCACCGTGTATTCGATGAACAATCTCTCGTTCGAGTCCTGGATGGGGCTGGATTTCGCCAAGGCGTACCGCTACTTCGATAGCGGCATCTCGTACTTCATTGCGTCGCAGTCGATTGTCGGCGTGCTGGCGTTCCTGTTGTCGTATTCGTTCCTGCTGTTGATGCCGAGCAAGGAAGGCCAGCTGTTCAAGAACCTGGCCATCTTCGCCTTCGCGCTGAGCCTGCTGGTGTCCAACGGCTACTTTTCGATCAAGACCTCGGCGCTGTGGTGGTTCGTCTGCGGCTGCCTCTGGCACCTGCGTCCGACCTGGTCTGCAGCAGCGAGCCGGGAGGTCGCGGTCAAGCACGATCCAGTCAATGAGAACACGCAGCTGGCGTTGCCTGCGGGAGCATCGAGGTGAGCGCGGCGGGACGCCCGGCATCGTCCGGGGTGCATGACGCTGGCGCACGCGTTGCGGCCGGCGGGCGCGCCCGCGATCTGCGAATCGACGCAGCCAAAGCGATTGCCATCCTGCTGGTGGTGTTCTGCCATGCCAAGGGCGTGCCGCATGGCATGACCCTGTTCGCCTACAGCTTCCACGTGCCGTTGTTCTTTCTGGTGTCGGGATGGCTGGCGGCAGGCTATGCCTCACGCACTACCAGCCTGTCGCAGACGATGACCAAGCAGGCGCGCAGTCTGCTGCTGCCTTATGTCACTTTCTATCTGCTGGGCTATGCGTACTGGTTGCTGACCCGCAATATCGGTGAGAAGGCAGCGCGCTGGGGTAGTCATCCCTGGTGGGAGCCTATTGTGTCGCTGTTAACCGGCATCGGTCCCGATTTGTACGTGCAGCCGCCGTTATGGTTCCTGCCGGTGATGCTGGTGAGCGTGGTCGGCTATCTGCTGCTGCGTCGGGTGCTACCGCCGCTGGCAATCGCTGCAGTGGCGCTGGCGGCGGCGTGGTTCTGGATGACCTGGTTCCCTGCGCAGGGAGTCCGGCTTTTTTTCGGACTGGACGTACTACCGGTGTCGTTGTGTTTCTACGCGCTCGGCGCACTGCTGATCCATGTATCGCCGCGCCTGCCGACATCGCTGCCGGTCAGCGCAGTGGTGACCGTGGTATTGGCGCTTGCGGTGGCCTGGCTTGCGCAGATCAACGGGCGTATCGACGTGAACATGCTGCAGTTCGGACGCAGCCACGCGGTGTTCCTGCTCAGCGCGGTGTTGGGCTCATTGATGGTGATCTGCGCGGCGCGGCTGGTGCAGGGCTGGGCATGGATCCAGTGGATCGGTCGCAACACCCTGCTGATCCTGTGCACGCATATGCTGGTGTTCTTTGTGCTGTCCGGCATTGCAGCAGTTGCCGGTGGCTTCGGCTCTACGCGCCCGGGCCTGGGCTGGGCGATCTTCGTCACGCTGTTCGCGCTGGCCGCGTGTGTACCCATGCGCTGGTTCCTGATGCGCTTTGCTCCGTGGACCTTGGGTGCGCGCACGGTGACGGCATGACCGGCGCTGCGGCATGAGAACGGGGACGTATTCTCCGGCTGCGGAGCCAGCCAGGACGATGGCCCGGCCAGCGGCCGCAGCCGCGCGCGATTGGCAGATCGATGCCGCAAAGGCGCTGGCGATCGTGCTGGTTGTGCTTGGGCATGCGAGCGGGATGCCGCCGGCTTACAAGCTGTTTGCTTACAGCTTCCATGTGCCGCTGTTCTTCGTGCTCTCCGGCTGTGTAGGCGAGCGCTTCGGGCACCGTGCGTTGAACGTGGCCACGGTCAAGAAGCTGGCGCGGACGCTGCTGATCCCATACCTGGGCTTTTTTCTGGTCGCTTACGGAGTGTGGCTGTTGATGGCCGTGCTCAATCATGCATTTCAGCAACCGGGCGCGCGTCCGTGGTGGCACCCATTCGTCGGTGTGGTATGGGCCAACGGCACACGTTTGTATGTGCTCCCGGCGTTGTGGTTTCTGCCTGCCTTATTTGTCACAACGCTGAGCTACATTGCACTGCGCGCACGTCTGAGCGCCACCGTGGTGGCCGCGCTCAGCTTGCCGCTCGCATTGGCCTGGGCAAGCAGGTTTCCGTCGCTGCAGATGCGCCTGCCGCTTGCGCTGGATGTGTTGCCGGTTGCGTTGTTCTTCATCGCCTTCGGCGGTGCGCTGTCGCGGTTTGCCGATGCGCTGCGTTCGGTCTCGGCACTGGCATGGGCACTGGCTTTACCGGTCTTTGTTGCTGCATGGGGCGTGCTGGCTGCCTGGAACGGGCAGGTGGATGTCAACGACCTGCAGTTCGGGCATTGGCCGGCGCTGTTCCTGCTGGTCAGCCTGCTTGGCACGGCAATGACCTTGTGCGTGGCCTATTTCCTTCGCAACCGGCAATGGGTGCAGTGGATCGGCACCAACACCTTGCTGATTCTCTGCACGCACACGCTGGTGTTTCTGGTAGCGACCAGCGTGGTTGCGCGGACCGGGTTGGTGGATCGTGGGCTCATCGGTACGCCGATCTGGGCGATGGGCCTGAGCGCGTTCGCGATTGCATGCGCCGTACCGATGCGCGCCGTGCTGGTGCGTCTGGCGCCATGGATGTTGGGGTTGAAGGGTCAATGACGAATTACAGAATCATCAGCCGTCGTAGCACATGCGTGCGCGTCGCTGGCACAGGAGATTGGCGTAAATGAAAGTGGTGCATGTCGTCCGCCAATTCCACCCGTCGATTGGGGGGATGGAGGAAGTCGTTCTCAATGTGGCCCGCCAGCATCAGGCTACCAGTGCCGATACGGTGGAGGTGGTCACGCTCGATCGCGTGTTCACCGATCCGGGTGCACAGCTGGCGCCGCAGGAAATCTACCAGGGTCTGCCGATCCGGCGGATCGGCTATCGTGGTTCGTCGCGTTATCCGCTGGCGCCCTCGGTGCTGAGTGCGATCCGCTCTGCGGACCTGGTGCATCTGCATGGCATCGATTTTTTCTACGACTATCTGGCGCTGACCAAGCTCTTGCATCGCAAGCCGATGGTGGTGTCCACGCATGGTGGTTTCTTCCACACCGCTTACGCCTCGCGCATGAAGCAGCTGTGGTTCCAGACCCTGACGCGTACTTCGGCACTGGCATATTCGCGGGTCATTGCAACCAGCGAAAACGACGGCGACCTGTTTGCGAAGGTGGTCGCGCCCGCCCGGTTGCGCGTGATCGAAAACGGCGTGGATGTGGAGAAATATGCGGGGCAGGGCGCTGCAACACCGGGCCGGACGATGCTGTATTTCGGTCGCTGGTCGGTCAACAAGGGCCTGATCGAAACCCTGGAGTTGCTGCAGGCTGCGCTCACCCGCGACCCGCAGTGGCGTCTGATCATCGCCGGCCGCGAGTACGACCTGAACGAGGCCGACCTGCGCAAGGCCATCGCCGAGCGCGGGTTGCAGGACATGGTGCAGCTGAGCATGTCGCCGTCGCAGGAACGGTTGCGCGCGCTGATGCAGCAGGCGCAGTTCTTCGTTTGCCTGTCGCGTCACGAGGGCTTCGGTATCGCCGCGGTGGAGGCCATGAGCGCGGGGCTGATCCCGATCCTCAGCGACATCCCGCCGTTCGTGCGGCTTGCCACCGAATCGGGGCAGGGCGTGATCGTCAACCGCGACCGCATCGAGGCGGCGGCCGATCAGGTGCAGGCGCTGGCGCTGACGGCAGACGCGGACTTTGCGAGCCGTCGCGCGGCCACCATGGCCTATGTGAGCCGATACGACTGGAAGCACGTGGTCGGGTGCTACGTCGACGAGTACCACATCGCATTGGGCACGCCGAGGCCGCAGGAGACGCGGCGATGAGCGCGCCCGCAGCCACAGCGGCGGCAAAGCCGCAGCTCACGGTGCTGTTCTCGACCGAGCAGCCCAACGCCAACACCAACCCGTATCTGACCCAGCTGTATGACGCGCTCCCGGACGCGGTGCAACCGCGCTTCTTCTCGATGCGCGCCGCGTTGCTATCGCACTACGACGTGCTGCACCTGCATTGGCCGGAGTATCTGCTGCGCCATCCCAGCGCCGTAGGAACGCTGGCCAAGCAAATGTGCGCGGCCTTGTTGCTGCTCAAGTTGCAGGTGACCGGCACGCCGGTCGTGCGGACCCTGCACAATCTGGCGCCGCATGAAGATCGCGGTTGGCGCGAACGCAGCCTGTTGCGCTGGATCGATCGGCTCACCCGCCGCTGGATCCGTATCAATGCGACCACGCCGCCGCGTCCGCCGTTCACCGACACGATTCTGCACGGCCACTATCGCGACTGGTTCGCGACCATGCCCCAGGGCAGCGTTGTTCCCGGGCGGCTGCTGCATTTTGGCCTGATTCGCCCGTACAAGGGCGTCGAAACGCTGCTGGAGGTCATGCGCGAGGTCGACGACGCGCGCCTGAATCTGCGGATCGTCGGCAACCCGGCGACACCGCAGATGCGGACCCTGGTGGAAGATGCGTGCGTGCAGGATCCGCGCATCAGCGCACTGCTGGCCTACGTGGAAGAGCCGGTGCTGGCGCGCGAAGTCAGTGAAGCCGAACTGGTGGTACTGCCGTACCGGCAGATGCACAACTCCGGCACCTTGCTGCTGGCGTTGTCGCTGGCGCGGCCGGTGCTGGCGCCGTGGAGCGAATCCAATGCGGCGATCGCCGAAGAAGTGGGGCCGGGCTGGGTGTTTCTGTATGAGGGCGACTTCGATGCAGCGCTGCTGACCGGCATGCTGGACAAGGTACGCGCGGCGCCGCGTGGACCGGCACCGGATCTGTCGCAGCGCGATTGGCCGCGGATCGGGCAGCTGCACTACCGCACCTATCTGGAAGCGCTGGGCAAGGATGGAGACGCTGCGCTGTGACCGCTCAAACGCCTACACCGCCGACTCCCGCGCCGCCGCAGCGCAGTCTCGGTTCGCGTGCCGCTGGCGGTGCCGCAGTGACCATGCTGGGCCAGTCGGCCAAGATGGTGGTGCAGTTCGGCGGCATCATCCTGCTGGCGCGATTGCTGACGCCCTACGATTACGGCCTGATGGCGATGGTCACCGCCATTGTCGGCGCAGCGGAAATCCTGCGCGATTTCGGCCTGTCGGCCGCTGCGGTCCAGGCCAAGCACGTCAGCCGCGAACAGCGCGACAACCTGTTCTGGATCAATAGCGGCATCGGTCTGGGGCTGTCGGTGCTGGTGTTCGCATCGGCGCATCTGATTGCCAATTTCTACAAAGAGCCTGCGCTGGTCACGATTTCCCAGGCGTTGGCGGTGACCTTCCTGATCAATGGCATGACCACGCAGTATCGCGCCCATCTGAGCCGCGGGCTGCGCTTCGGCCAGGTGGCGCTGAGCGACGTGGGTTCGCAGGTGCTGGGCCTGGGCGCGGCGGTGGCTGCCGCGTTGCTGGGATGGGGTTACTGGGCGCTGGTGGTGCAGCAGGTGGTGCAGGCAGCGATCAACCTGGTGATCGCTGCAAGTTGCGCACGCTGGTTGCCGGGCGGCTACCAACGCGCGGCGCCGATGCGCGACTTCATGAGCTTCGGCTGGAACCTGATGGCGGCGCAATTGCTGGGGTATGCCAGCCGCAACGTGGGGCAGGTGATCATCGGCTGGCGCACCGGCCCGGATGCGCTGGGCCTGTACAACCGCGCATTCCAGCTGCTGATGATGCCGTTGAACCAGATCAACGCACCGGCCACCAGCGTGGCGCTGCCGGTGCTGTCGCAGCTGCAGGACGACCGCGAGCGTTTCAGCGCGTTCCTGCTGCGTGGGCAGACGGTGATGGTGCACCTGATCGTGGCATTGTTCTCGTTCGCCTGTGCGCTGGCGATGCCGTTGATCGTGCTGGTACTTGGAGAACAGTGGCGTGAGGCGGTGCCACTGTTCCAGGTGCTTACCCTCGGCGGTATCTTCCAGACCGCCGCTTATGCTACTTATTGGGTGTTCCTGGCCAGGGGTCTGATGCGGCAGCAGCTGGTGTATTCGCTGGTGAGCCGTATCGTGCTGATCGTCTGCATCTTCGTCGGTTCGCGCTGGGGCGCCATGGGTGTGGCGATCGGGTATTCCTTCGGACTGCTGGTGACCTGGCCGCTGTCGTTGATCTGGGTCGGCAAGGTTTCCGACATGCCGGTCGGCGCGCTATTCGTCAACGCAGTGCGTGCGATGACGGCCTATGGACTTGCCGGCGGCTGCGCGTACTACGCGTCGGTTACCGTGGGCGGCCCGTTGTGGCAGCAGTTGGGCGTTGGCGCTGCGGTGATGGCCGCGGTCTGCCTGTTGATGCTGGGCATCTGGCCGGCATTCCGTCGTGACGTGGTCTCCATCATCAATATCCGCAAGTTGCTGACACAGGCCAAGGCGCGCCGATGAGATCGACATCGTCTTCGCCTGTCGTCGGGCATGCTTTCTCTCACTCATTCATAGGACACGGCCCATGAGCGACACACCCGCCGCCGCCGCTTCCGGCATTCGCCGGCCCTGCTACCTGGTCTTGTCCGCCCACGATTACCGCACGCCGCGCCGCGCCAATATCCACTTCATCACCGATCAGCTCGCGCAGCGCGGTACCACGCGGTTCTTCTCGCTGCGCTACAGCCGCCTGTCGCGGATGAAGGGCGACATGCGCCTGCCGCTGGATGAAACCGCCAACACCGTGGTCTCGCACAAGGGTGTCGATTGCTACCTGTGGCGCACCACGGTGCACCCCTTCAACACGCGCCGGAGTTGGCTGCAGTCGGTGGAGGATGCGATGTTCCGCTGGTATGCGGCGCATCCGCCGCGCCAGTTGCGCGACTGGATGCGCGAAGCCGATGTGATCGTGTTCGAAAGCGGTATCGCGGTGGCGTTCATCGAACTCGCCAAGCGCACCAATCCTGCGGCAAAGCTGGTGTACCGTGCGTCCGACGGCCTGAGCACGATCAACGTGGCGTCCTATATCGAACGTGAGTTCGATCGGGTGGCGCCCACGCTGGACGTGATTGCGCTGGTATCGCCGGCCATGGCAGACGAAATCGCCAGCCGCGACAATGTCTACCACGTAGGCCATGGCGTGGATCACAACCTGGATCAACTGGGAGACCCGTCGCCGTATGGCGAGGGAATTCATGCAGTGGCGGTGGGGTCGATGTTGTTCGATCCGGAATTTTTCGTGGTGGCCAGCAAGGCGTTTCCGCAAGTCACTTTCCACGTGATCGGCTCAGGCATGGGCCGGCACCCGGGTTATGGCGATAACGTCGTGGTCTATGGTGAAATGAAACACGCCGAGACCATCGGCTACATCAAGCACGCGCGTTTGGGTATTGCGCCATACGCCTCGGAACAGGTCCCGATCTACCTGGCCGACAGCTCGATGAAGCTGCTCCAGTACGACTTCTTTGGTTTGCCGGCCGTGTGCCCCAACGCCGTGGTCGGGCCGTACCAGTCCCGCTTTGGCTATACCCCCGGCAATGCAGAGTCGATCGTTGCCGCGATCAGCCTGGCGCTGGATGCGCCGCATGTGCGCTACCGCCAATGTCTGAATTGGTCGGACACCACCGACCGCGTGCTGGATCCGGCCGCGTATCCGGAAACCCGTTTGTACCCGCAGCACACCGGCTCCGCCGCGCGTGCTTCCTCGGAGGCTGCGCTCTCGCATTGACCGACGCGGCGCACCTCGCACATTTTTGGACACAGGAGATCCTTTGTAATGGCCAACGCTTTGCTGCAGAAGTGGATAGAACACGCAGAACGTCGCGCATTGTTCTGGTGGCAGCCGAAAAACGCTGGCGTCAACATGGGCGATCACCTCTCCAAGGTGATCGTATCCTGTGTGCTGTCGTTGCAGGACAAGACGCTGATCGAAAAGCGCGATCTCAGCAAGAAGCTCATCGCGATCGGTTCGGTGCTGCATTTCGCCAAAGACGGCGACACCGTCTGGGGCAGCGGCATCAACGGCAAGATTCCCGCCGAGCGCAATGCCTTCAGCACGCTGGACGTGCGTGCGGTGCGCGGGCCCAAGACCCGTCAATTCCTGCTGGATCGCGGCATCGTGGTGCCGGAAGTCTATGGCGACCCGGGCCTGTTGACCCCGATGTTCTTCCCGGCCGAGGCATTGGGCCCGGTGGAGAAGCGGCCGTTCGCGATCGTTCCGCATTTCAACGAGCCGGTAGAGAAATACAGCGCCTACGCCGATCACCTGGTATTCCCGAACGTCAAGCCGGCGACCTTCATGAGCCGTCTGCTGGGCGCCGAGTTGGTGGTCAGCAGTTCGTTGCATGGCCTGATCCTGGCCGAGGCCTACGGTATCCCGGCGGTGTATCTGGACTGGGGCAATGGCGAAGATCGCTTCAAGTACGACGACTACTACTACGGCACCGGGCGCACCCAGTGGCACTCGGGCAACACCGTGGAAGAGTGCCTGGCGCTGGGCGGCAATGGCAGCTTCGATGTGGAAAAGCTGCAAGCCGGCTTGCTGGCTGCCTTCCCTTACGACCTTTGGTGATTCGATGATGCAGGGCCAGCGCATGCATGTGGACACAACTGCCGCCGCCGTCGAGGCGCCGCCGGGCGTGGTGATTCCGCTGGGCGGCTTTCCGGTGCTGTCCACGACCCAGGAAGCCTTCGCGTTGGACCTGTTCCATGCGTTGGCGGCGCAGCAACGGCGCCGGGTGTTCTTTGCCAATACCAATTTCGTCGTGCAGTGCCAGGCGTTGCGGATGCGCATGCGTGAACCCAGCGTGCGCATCGTCAACGATGGAATTGGAATGGATCTGGCGGCACGGTTGATTCATGGCCGCCGCTTCGCCGGAAACCTCAACGGTACCGACCTGATCCCATACCTGTGCCGGCAAAGCGCGCAGCCGTTGAAGTTCTTCCTGTTGGGCGGGCGTCCGGGTGTCGGCGCGACGGCGGCGGCAACCTTGACCGGAACGTTGGGGCAGCAGGTGGTCGGTATGTGCGATGGCTATGGCGAGTTTGCCGCCGCCGGCGAAGGCCTGGCCGAACGCATCAATCGGTCAGGCGCCGATGTGCTGCTGGTGGCGTTCGGCAATCCCCTGCAGGAGCGCTGGATTCTGGACCACGGCCACGCGCTGCGTGTCCCGTTGGTGTTCGGCGTCGGTGCGCTGCTAGACTTCCTGTCCGGCACTGCCCGGCGCGCGCCGGACTGGGTGCGCCGACTGCACATGGAGTGGATGTACCGGTTGCTCAACGAGCCGCGTCGCCTGCTCAAGCGTTATAGCTGGGACTTGCTGGTGTTTTTCCGCACCTGCCTGCGCGCGGGCAAGCATCTACCTTGATGCACGGCGCCGTCTGCTGCCCTAGCATGCGGGCATGCATCCCACTGCCGCTGCCCTGATCCGCTCGCTCGACCTGGCCCCGCATCCGGAAGGCGGGCATTTCCGTCGCGTTTACGCCTCTGCCCGTCAGGTGATCGACGACGGACGGGTCCGTCCGGCGCTGACGGCTATCCGGTTTCTGCTGGCTGCAGGCGAATGCAGTGCCTGGCACCGCGTCGATGCCGAGGAAACCTGGCAGTGGCAGCAGGGCGACGCCCTGGAGTTGCTGCTCTATGACGAAGCCAGCGGACAACTGCAGCGGCTGATCCTGGACGCGGCCGAACGCGGCGAGCCGATGCAGGTGGTTCCCGCAGGGCAGTGGCAGGCGGCACGTTCGCTGGGCGACTTCACCCTGGTGGGATGCACGGTCTCGCCGGGCTTCGTCTGGGAAGGGTTTGCGCTCCTCGATCCCGCGTCGCCGTTGGCAGCGCATCTGGCAACGCTGGCCCCGGGCTGATGTCAGTCATGCGCTCCTGGCCCGGTGCAACGCTTCCCTAACGCGGCGGGTGCCGGCTTCACGTAATGTCCGCCTCACACAGGGGGCGATGCGCGATGCGACACAGGGCAGTGGGGTGGGGAGTGGGGCTGATGCTGGTGTCGCTGCTGGCGGCAGCCAGCGACACGTTGCCGCCGAAGACGGCACCGGTACCACCGCCGGTGGTGGATCTGGAAGCGATGGTTGTGCGCGGTGTGCAGCCCGGGCCCGGCTTGTGGAAGGTCAGCAAGGGCGACCACGTCTTGTGGATCCTGGGCACGCAGTCGCCGTTGCCCAAGCGCCTGCAATGGCAGTCGAGTGACGTGGAAACCATCATCGGCCAGTCCCAACAGGTGCTGATGGCGCCGACCGTGCAGCTCGATGCGGACATGGGGTTCTTCGGCAAACTCACCTTGCTGCCGTCGGCGATGAAGGCGATGAAGAACGCCGATGGCCGCGAACTGCGGCAGGTGTTGCCGCCCGATCTCTACGCGCGCTGGAGCGTGGCCAAGGCCCGCTACATCGGCAACGATCGCGGCGTGGAGCGCAAGCGCCCGATGCTGGCCGCTGGCGAGTTGTACCAGGCGGCGCTGAAACGGTCGGGTCTGGCCCGCTCGCCGGTGATCTGGTCGGTGGTGGAGCGTGCCGCCAAGCGCGCTGGTATCAAGCCGACACCGACTGCGCTGGACTACAAGATCACCGACCCGCGGCAGGCGCTCAAGGAATTTCGCGCCGGCGGCATGGACGACACTGCCTGTTTTCGCAGCATCCTGGTGACGGTGGAGCGCGATCTCCCCACCATGGTCGAACGCGCCAATGCCTGGTCGGTGGGCGACATCGAAGCGTTGCGCCAGTTGCCGCGCGAAGATCCGCAGGCGGCGTGCATGAGCGCGATGGCCAGTTCCGAAGCGGCCAGGAAGCGCGGCATCGACGATCTGGAGCGGCGCATGCGCGAACATTGGCTCGGCATCGCCAGCGCCGCATTGCAGCGCAATCGCAGCACCTTCGCGGTGTTGCCGATCAGTCGCTTGACCGCGCGCGACGGCTATCTGGCCCGCTTGCAGGCACTCGGCTACGAAGTGGAGGCGCCTTGATCGCCTGACGCGCAGGGCGGCGCGCGCGCCCCAGGCGCGTCTGCACGCGCGAGTGCCTGCTGCGGTGCGCCCGCGATGTGGGTTGTGCAGTGCTTGCAGCCGTTTGGAGTGGTGCTTGCCGTGCCCGATCGACGCAGCCGTGTCGCGCGCCGCCCGGATGGCATTGCGATCGGGCAGGGCGACTGGCCGTGCGGGGGTTAGGCCGGCCGTTCCTGCCAAGGTATGCTGCGCGCCTTCTTTGCCGAGAGCTGTCGCGTTGAACGCATTGCCGCTGCGCATCCTGGGCACCGGGCGCCATGTCCCGGCGCGCGAAGTCACTTCGGGCGAGCTGGACGCGCGCTGGCAGTTGCCGGCTGGAACCACGGCCGCACGCCTGGGGGTTGTCACCCGCCACTACGTGGGCGAGGGCGAAACGGCATCGTCGATGGGAGCGGCCGCGGCGCGGCAGGCGTTGGACAATGCCGGCATCGACGGCAGCCAGATCGACTGCCTGATCTCGGCCTGTGCGGTCATGGAGCAACCGATTCCCTGTCAGGCGGTGCTGATCCAGCGCGCATTGGGCTTGGGCGATTCCGGCATTCCCGCATTCGATGTCAATGCCACCTGCCTGAGCTTCCTGGTGGCGCTGGACATGGCCGCCAGTGCACTGGCCCTGGGCCGCTATCGGCGCGTATTGATCGTCTCCAGCGAAGTGGCCTCGGCCGGGCTGGACGATGCCAACCCCGGCACTGCGGGATTGTTCGGCGATGGCGCTGCCGCGGTTGTGGTCGGGCGCAGCAGTGCAGAGCAGGACTCGGCGTTGCTGTCCAGCCGCCTTGCCAGTTATGGCAACGGCGCGGACCTGTGCCGCATCGGCGGCGGCGGCACCCGCGCGCCGCACGGAGAAGCAAGCGCACCCGCGGCCTCGCGCCTGTTCTGGATGGATGGCCGCGGCGCGTATCGCTTTGCCGCGCGTCACCTGCCGACGTTCTGGACGCAGCTGCTGGACGAGGCGGGGGTTGCGGCCACTGCGTTGCGCTGGCTGGTGCCGCACCAGGCCTCCGGTGGCGGCCTGGATCATGTGGTGCGGGCGCTGGGGCTGCCTGCCGGGCAGGTGGTGCGCATCCTGCCGACCACCGGCAACCAGGTGGCCGCCTCGTTGCCGCATGCCTTGCATCACGCCGTGGTGGATCGGCAACTGCAGCGCGGCGAGCTGGTCGCCTTGCTCGGTACCGGCGCCGGCCTGGCGATCGGTGGCATGGTGTTGCGCTACTGATGGCGCCGCGCGTTTCCCTCGACCTGCTGCGCATCGGCCATTGCCGGCATTGCGAGCGCATGGTGCGCGCCGATGGGCATTGGCATGCGGTCGAGTTTCCGGCCTTGAGCGTGTTGATCCGGCACCCGCAGCGCGGCGCGCTGCTCTACGACACCGGCTATGCGGAGCATTTTTTTCGCGCCACCGATCCTTGGCCGGAACGCCTGTACCGCTGGACCACGCCGGTGACGCTGCCGGCGCACGAAACCCTGGGCGCGCAACTGGCGCGTCGTGACGTGCAGCTGGACGAGATCGCCTGGTGCCTGATATCGCATTTCCACGCCGACCATATTGGCGGCCTGCGCGATCTGCCGAACGCGCGTTTCATCTGTCTGCGCGCGGACTACGCGCAGCTGCGCAGCTGTTCGCGCCTGGGCGGGTTGCGGCGCGCGCTGTTGCCACAGCTGCTGCCGGCCGATTTCGATCGGCGCCTGCAGTTCGCCGAACAGGCGCCGCAGCGTGCATTGGCCGGTGCCTGGCAGGGCCTGGGCATTGCCTACGATCTGTTCGAAGACGGCAGCGTGCTCGCTGTGCCGCTGCCGGGACATGTGCCGGGGCAGATGGGGCTGTGGCTACGCGATCAACAGGACCGCGACGTATTGCTGTGCGCAGACGCGGTGTGGTCGTCGGCAACCTGGGCAGGGCTGCAATGGCCGGCCTGGCCCACCCGTTTGGTGATGCACGATTGGTCCGCCTTCCAGCGCACCGTGCAGCAGTTGCATGGCCTGTCGCAGGCGCATCCGGAGCTGGTCATCCTGCCTTCGCACTGCCAGCCCAGTCTCGACCGTTATCAACCGGAGTGGCGATGAGCCTGCGCATTCTCGTGACCGGTGCATCCGGTTTTGTCGGCGGCGCGTTCCTGCGGCGGTTCCAGGGGCAGCCCGGTGTGGAGATCCACGGCATCGGCCGCCGCGCCAGCGCGCTGCCGAACTATCACCGCATCGATCTGAGCCAGCCGTTCTCGCTGGACTGGCAACCGGATGTGGTGATCCACGCCGCCGCGCTGGCCTCGCCGTGGGGAACGCGCGCGCAGTTCCACCAGCACAACGTGCATGCCACCGCCAACGTCATCGACTTCTGCAAGCGGCACGGTTGCCCGCGCCTACTGTATGTCTCGTCCAGTTCGGTGTTCTACCGCGAGGAACATCAGTACGACCTGGACGAGGACAGCCCGATCGTCCCGGCCTTCGTCAACACCTATGCGCAGACCAAATACCTGGGTGAAACGCTGCTCGAGACGTATCCGGGCCAATGGTCGGTAGTGCGCCCGCGTGCGGTGTTCGGGCCGGGCGATACGGTGCTGTTTCCGCGCGTGATCGCGGCGGCCCGCAAGGGCGCGCTGCCGCGGTTTGTCGGCCAGACCCAGCCGGTGATCGGCGATCTGATCTACATCGATGCGCTGTGCGATTACCTCTACCGCGCTGCCACCGCACCGCAGCTGCAGCGCGCCTACAACCTCACCAATGCGCAGCCGGTGGACGTGCAGCAGCTGTTGCTGGATGTGCTGGCACGCCTGCACTTGCCGCTGCCGCAGCGTGAGGTGCGCATCGGCACGGCGCTGCGCATGGCCAGCGCGGTGGAGGGCGCGTATCGCTTGCTGCGGTTGCGCAGCGAGCCGCCGATCACGCGCTTCGGCGTGGGCGTGTTCGCGTATTCCAAGACCTTCAATCCGCAGCGCATGTTGGCCGATCTGGGGCCGCCCAGTGTCGGTCTGGACGAGGGCGTGGAGGCGTTCGTCCGCTGGCAGGCGGCGCAATGGGCCTAGTGTCGGCCCTGGCAGCGCTCTATCTGGTCTTGCTCATCGTCAAGACCGTTGCGGCGCTGTGGGTGATGCGCCGCGCACGCATGGCGCCATTGCGCGACGCTACAGCCAGCCAGGCGGATGTGGCGATCCTGCAGCCCATCCTGGGAGGCGACGCGCAGTTGCAGCAGGTGCTGGCCGCCAACCTGCAGGCGCTGCCGCAGGCGCATTTCCTGTGGCTGCTGGACGCAGACGACCGCGCCGGCAACACGGTGGCCGATGCGCTTGTGGCGCAGTATCGGCAGGTACGCATTACCCGCATGCAGGTACCCGCCGCGCCGCCGGATCTCAATCCGAAGGCGTGGAAGCTGCAGGCGGCGCTTGCGCAGGTGCAGGCGCCGATCAGTCTGGTGCTGGATGACGATGCGCAGTTGAGCGCAACGGCGCTGGCGCAGTTGCTGCGCGATCTGCAGCACGCCGACCTGGTCACCGCGTTGCCGCATTACCGCGACAGCGACACCCTGGCCGGACGGCTGCTGGCGCAGTTCGTCAACAACAATGCCGCGCTCACCTATCTGGGCTGGCTGCCGTTCGCCGCGCCGCTGACCATCAACGGCATGTGCTACGCCGCGCGTACCGAACGCCTGCGTGCCTGGGGCGGTCTTGGCGGCGTGCTGGACCAGCTCACCGACGATCTGGCCGTGGCCGCCCTGGTGCGCGAACGTGGTGGCCGAATCCGGCAATCCATCGCCCCGGTGGCGATGCGTACCGCCATGCCGGATCTGCCCAGCTATACCCGTCAGATGCATCGCTGGATGCTGTTCGCCCTGATCCTGCTGTGCCGTCAGCGCATCGGTATCGCCGGTGCCATCTCGGTGCTGCAGGGGGTGCCGCCGCTGCTGTTGGTGGCCCTGTTGCTTGGCATCTGCGTGCAGCCCGGCGGCTGGTCCATCGCATGCGGGGCGACGCTCTTGCTGCTGCGCGCGCTGCTGCTGTGTGTGGTGCAGTGGCGCAGCACCGGGGCGGTACGCCATCGGCCGCTGCTGTCGGTCCTGGCCGAATGCCTGCAGCCGCTGCACCTGCTGCACGCGGCCTGCGTACGCAGCATCGCCTGGCGCACGTGGCGTTACCGCGTGCTGGCAGATGGTCGCTTCCGTGCGCAGTGACGCGTCGCCAATGCAGATCGCCTTCCTCACCGGGCAGAGCGATCCGGCAAGCTGTGCATTGAGCGCGCAGCAACGCGATTTTCTGCAGCAGCTGCACGGCGATGGCCGGCAGTTGATCGCATGCAATTACCCATACCGCAGCGACATGGCGCCGCACCGTCGCGTTGCGCTGTGGCGCGCCAGCCTCTCCAACGCGCGCCAATACCTGGCCGCACGCGCTGCGCGCGTGCCGCACAGCGATCGCATGAGCGTGCAGGCCTTGCTCGCGCAGGCGCCGATGACGGTGCTGCTGGCCGGCAGTTGCGGGTTGCAGGTGCTCACCGCGCTGCAGCTGCCGCAGGAGCTGCGCGCGCGTCTGGCCGTGTTCGCCTACGGCCCGGTGTGCCGCAACCCGGCTACGTTCGCGCATCTGCATAGCGTGCAGGGGCGCGGCGACTGGATTTCGCGTGCGCTGTTTCGCGGGCCGGTGCAGCTGGCGCCGGCCTGCGGGCATATGGATTACCTGACCACTGCGGACGTGCTGTCCGAGTGCCAGACCTTCGTCGCCACGGTCCAGCAGACGCTGCGGGGCAGGGTGCATGCGCATTGATCTGGTCGCCCCGCCGTACAGCGGGCATCTGCATCCGATTCTGGCCATCGCCCGGCAGCTGGCGCCGCATCACGACGTGCACGTGATCAGCACGCCGGCTGCGCAGGCGCGTATCCAGGCATGTGGCTTGCGCGGTGCAGGTGTCCTGGATGCGCAAGCCGACCGCGTATTGCTGGAGATCGCCAACCCGCCGCATGCGGTCGGCCATCACCCCGTGCGTCTGCGCCGGCAGCTGCATGACGCGCTGGGATTGATGGCGCAGGTGGGCGATGCGCTGCAGGGGCGTTGGCGCACGCGGCGGCCGGACCTGGTGATCGCCGATTTCACCCTGCCTAGTGCCGGGCTGGCGGCGCAGGCGATGGGTATCGCCTGGTGGACCAGCATGCCGTCGCCCTGCGTGATCGAAACCGGCGACGGGCCGCCGGCTTACTTCGGTGGTCTGCTGCCTGCGACCACGCTGCGCCAGCATGCCTGGCATGCGATCGCCCGGCGGCTCACCCGCGGGTTCAAGCGCACCTTGCATGCCTGCTACCGGCGGCAGATGCGGGCCTGTGGACTGCCGGCGCTGTACCGAAACGATGGCAGCGAGGCGGTGTATTCGCCGCAGTGCATCCTGGCCTTGGGCGTACCGTCGTTCGAATTCGCGCAGCACTGGCCCGCCGCGCTGCGCCTCGTCGGGCCGCAATTGTGCACGCCGCCGGCAGCCGTGCAGGCACCGCAGTTTCTCGCCGGACGGCGGCATGTGCTGGTGACCCTGGGCACGCATCTGCAATGGGTCAAACAGCGCATGGATGCGGTGCTGCGCGCGCTGGCGCCGCAGTTTCCCGAGGTGGTGTTCCACTTCAGCGATGGCGATATCGCCGCGCCGCAGCAGCCGGCATGCGACAACTATCGGCGTCTGCCCTACGTGGACTATGCGCAGTACCTGCATCGCTATGCGTTGGTGGTTCACCACGGCGGTGCCGGCATCCTGTACGCCTGCCTGGCGGCCGGGCTGCCGTCCATCGTGTATCCACTGGACTACGACCAGTTCGACCACGCCGCGCGGTTGCAGGCCGCTGGTGCGGCATGGTGGCTGCGGGAACTGGATGGGCTGCCGGCGCTATTGCGCAAGGCACTGGCGTCTTCCGAGCCGGACCCGGGTGTGCGTCGGCTGCAGAAGGAGCTGCACGACCTGCAGGCGCGTGGCCGCATCGTGGAGCTGGTGGACGGGTTTGAGCGTACCGGCGCGGTGCCGGCGTAGATCTTGCGCGCAGCTGTGCGGCGTCAGCCCGGTATTGGCGCGGTGCCGGTATGGGGGGGCGGCGCGGGGCTGCGATGACCGCAACAGAGATGGGCGGGGATGCGACAGGTCGTCGCGTGCATGGCCCCGTCCGGCAAGTACTGAGCGGATCCGGTAAAGAAAAAACCGGCATGTACACGCGGTACATGCCGGTTTGATTGCGATTCCCGCTGGCGGCGATGTGGCAGCGTGGCGGGATCAGCCCGCCGCGGCGTTCAGCGTCGGCGCGCTGGTGGCCATCAAGTGCGGCCAGCGCTTGAGCACGGCGGCGCGGATGCCAGCCTGGTCGATGCCGGCCTCGGCCAGCAGGTCTTCGCGGCTGGCATGGTGCTGGAAACTGTCCGGCAGGCCCAGGTGCAGCATCGCCATCAGCACGCCCTCGGCGTTGAGCAACTCGGACACGCCCGAGCCCGCGCCGCCGGCCACCACGTTGTCCTCGATGGTGACGAAGCCGTCGTGGGTCCGGGCAAGCTCCAGCAGCATCGCCTTGTCCAGCGGTTTGACGAAGCGCATGTTGACCACGGTGAGGCCGAGTTCGCGGCCCACTGCCTCGGCGGCGTCCACGCACGCGCCGAAGCCCAGCAGGGCGATACGCGTGCCGCTGTGGCGCAGCTGCGCCTTGCCGATCGGCAGGGTGGTCAGCGAGGCATCCAGTGCCACGCCCGGGCCGGTGCCGCGCGGGTAGCGCACCGCGGCCGGGCCTGCGTAGTGCACGCCGGTGCTCAGCATCTGGCGGCATTCGGCTTCGTCGGCCGGCGCCATCACCACCATGTGCGGCACGCAGCGCAGGAAGCTCAGGTCCAGGTTGCCGGCATGGGTGGCGCCATCCGGGCCGACCACGCCACCGCGGTCGATCGCAAACAGCACGTCGAGCTTTTGCACCGCCACGTCGTGCACCAGCTGGTCGTAGCCGCGCTGCAGGAAGGTGGAATAGATCGCCACCACCGGCTTGGCGCCCTGGGTCGCCATGCCGGCAGCCAGCGTCACCGCATGCTGTTCGGCAATGGCCACATCGAAGTAGCGCTGCGGGTATTGCTTGCTGAAGCGCACCAGCCCCGAGCCCTCGCGCATTGCCGGGGTGATCACCAGCAGCCTGGGTTCGGCGGCCGCCATGTCGCAGACCCAGTCGCTGAAGACATCGGTATAAGTGGGCTTCTTGGCGCCGGTCTTGGCAACCAGGCCCTTGCTCGGGTCGAACGGGCCAACCGCGTGATAGCCGATCTGGTCGCCTTCGGCCAGCTCGTAGCCCTTGCCCTTGGTGGTGATGACGTGCAGCAGCTGCGGGCCCTTGAGGGTCTTGAGCGTCTTCAGCGCACCGACCAGGCCGGGTAGGTCATGGCCATCGATCGGGCCGGTGTAGTGGAACCCCATTTCCTCGAACAGCGTGGACGGCACGAACATGCCCTTCCAGTGTTCTTCCCAGCGCCGCACGAAGCGCGCGGTGGGGTTGTTCTTCTTGTCGCCGAGGATCTTCTTGCCGCCCTCGCGGATGGCGTTGAGGGTGCGGCTGCCGCTTGCCCGGCCCAACATCTTGGTCAGCCCGCCCACCGCTTCGGAGATCGACATGCGGTTGTCGTTGAGGATCACCAACAGGTTCGGCTCCGGATTCATGCCGCCGGCGTGGTTGAGCGCCTCGTAGACCATGCCGGCGGTCATCGCACCGTCGCCGATCACCGCCACCACCTTGCGGTCGTCGCCGTTGCGCTGCGCGGCGATCGCCATGCCGAGCGCGGCCGAGATCGAGGTCGACGAATGGCCAACGCCAAAGGTGTCGTAGACGCTCTCTTCGCGCTTGGGGAACGGCGCCACGCCGTCCTTCTGCTTGACCGTATGGATCTGGTCGCGCCGGCCGGTGAGGATCTTGTGCGGGTAGGTCTGATGCCCGACGTCCCACACCAGCTGATCGACCGGAGTCTGGTAGAGATAGTGCAGGGCCACGGTGAGTTCGATCACGCCCAGCCCGGCCGCGAAGTGCCCGCCGCTCTTGCCCACCGATTCGATGAGGCAGGCGCGCAGCTCGTCGGCGATGGCCCCAAGCTCGGCCTCGTCGAAGCGGCGCAGGTCGTCGGGGGTCTGGATACGCGACAGGCGCGGATAGCGGGTGGAGTCGATCATCATCGTGTCAATGTGCTGAAACCATATTGTCCTCCCCATGCGAAGGCCCGGCAAGCAAACCGGTTCATCTGTCAGCGGGCGATGAGGGTGCCGCGGCCCGGTGTTGCTGGGCTATACCCTGCGTGCAGCCGCCTGCGGCAATCTGCCGCACCCTGCGTAGTGCTTACGGGCAAGTGGCGATAGGCGATAGGCGATAGGCGATCTCCAGCGGCGCATTGCCGTGCGCTGACAGGTGCAGGCGTGTGTTCGCAATCAAGCCGAGCAATGTCGAATGTTGAGCGGTTTGCTTCTGCTGCCGTCGTCGGCACTGCGGTGGAGCACCGTTGCGCAGCTGCGGCGATCCGGGCCGCCAACAGCCAGTGGCGGGCCTGCGCATGCCCATGGCTTCCAGGATTACTGCCGGGCCGCGCGCCGGAGTGCCGGTCCAGTGGCTGGGTTGCAGAGCGCCAGGATGTGCGGTTTGGAAGCGTTGAGGGCGTTGGCAAGAACACGACACGGCGTCTGCAGCTGCCGGCAACGCCGGGCGTGTCCAACACTGCGCGTGCGCAACCCGTGCCGGATCGGTGGATGCCCTGCAGTGACCTGGGACGCGCCGCGATCCAGTCCGGGCCGCAGTGGACCGCCCGCGGCAGACCACTGCGCCCTACAGCGACAACTTCGAACGCTTCGGCAACTGGGCGCGCAGGAACGCCATCTGGTCGGAGAGGATGTTGCGGTTGGACAGGATCAGGTGCTCGATCCAGCTCGGCCGGTACGGCACCGCCAGCAGCGGCATATGCGCCTGCTGCGGCGTGCGGTTGGCCTTGCGCGAATTGCACTGGAAGCAGGCGGTGACCACGTTCTCCCAGGTGTCGCGCCCGCCCTTGGAGACCGGCATCACGTGGTCGCGGGTCAGGTGCGGGCGGCTGAAATGCTGGCCGCAATACAGGCACAGCTGCGAGTCGCGCGCGAACAGGGCGGTATTGCTGAGTGTGGGTGTGGGGTCCAGCGCGCGCGAGCGGGCATGGCCACGGGCGGCGATGATGGGGTGCAGTTCCAGCGTGCTGCGCTCGCCGGTGAGCCGCGAGATGCCGCCGTGGATCTGCATGCAGGGTTCGCCCAGGGTCCAGGACACCGCATCGCGTGCATACAGGCAGGCAGCATCCTGCCAGTTGATCCAGTCAAGGACCCGGCCATGCGCATCGAGCGAGAGCAGGCGCAGGGTGGGCAGCTGCTGGATTGCAGCGACAGCGCTGCCCGCGACCGGGGCAGTGGTGCCTCCGGGGAAGATCACATCACCTACGTGCGTGTCTGTCTCCATCGGGAAAACAGCTTATACCCGATCGTTGGCAGTTTGTGTATCGCAGCGAGCGGTGTTGGCGCGTGTCTTGCAACTAGTGGCTTGGCACGGACTGACCTGGCCGCGAAGCCGCCGTACTGCGGGATCGATCTTTGGGCGCGTTAATGGTGTTGGTGAATCGGACGAGCGCAGCTGGGCGCGAGGCCTTACCGATCGATCCCGTCTTGTCGCGGCCAGGTCCGCTCCTACGACGGCGGCAGAATCTTGCGATCGCTGGTCGGCAGGAGCGCACCCGGGCGCTAGACCTTGGCGATCGATGCCGCCTTGTCGCGGCCAGGTCCGCTCCTACGACAGCGCAGCCCGCCGCGATGATGGCGCGTGCTCAGCCTTCGCCGAAGAGTTCGGCTTCCAGTGACATCAGCGGGGCGGCGCCGCTGCGGATGGTGGCGGCGTGGGTCAGCGTGCGCGGCAGGATACGGGCGAAATAGAAGCGTGCGGTCTCGCACTTGGCGCGCTTGAAGTCGTCGCCCTGCGCCGAGGCATCGGCGGCGGCCACGCTGCGCGCCCACCAGTAGGCCAGCACCACGTAGCCGGAATAGAACAGGTAGTCGTAGCTGGCCGCACCCAGTTCGTCCGGGTTGCGCGCGGCGCGGTCGAGTACGTCGCGGGTCAGCATGGCCCATTCGCTGGCCTTGTCGCGCAGCGGTTTGATGAACTCGGCCAGTGCCGCGTTGCCTTGCTGTGCCTTGGCGAAGGTTTCCACGTCGGCCAGGAACAGCTTGAGCCCGGCGGCCTGGCTGGCGGCGGTCTTGCGGCCGATCAGGTCCAGCGCCTGGATGCCGGTGGTGCCTTCGTAGATAGTGGTGATGCGGGCGTCGCGGGCCAGCTGCTCCATGCCGTATTCGCGGATGTAGCCGTGGCCGCCAAAGCACTGCAACGCGTGGTAGGTGTTTTCGATCGACCATTCGGTCTGGCAGGCCTTGGAGATCGGGGTGAGGAAGCTCACCAGGGTCTGGGCATCATTGCGCTCCTGCTCGTTGGCGCCGCGGTGTGCCATGTCCACCAGGCTGGCCGCGTGCAGCGCCAGCAGGCGGCTGCCTTCGGTCAGCGATTTGATGGTCAGCAGCATGCGGCGCACGTCCGGGTGCACGATGATCGGGTCGGCCGGCTTGTCGGGTGCCTTGGCGCCGCTGAGCGCGCGCGACTGCAGGCGTTCGCGGGTGTAGCGCAGGGCGTTCTGATAGGCGCGCTCGGACAGGCCGATGCCTTGCAGGCCCACGCTCAGACGCGCGGTGTTCATCATGGTGAACATTGCCTGCAGTCCCTTGTGCGGCTGGCCGACCAGATAGCCCTGGGCGCCCTCGAAGTTCATCACGCAGGTCACCGAGCCCTTGATGCCCATCTTGTGCTCGATCGAGCCGCAGTGCAGCGCATTGCGCTCGCCCACGGTGCCATCGCGGTCCACCCTGAACTTGGGGGTGACGAACAGCGAGATGCCCTTGGCGCCGGCCGGGGCATCGGGCAGCTTGGCCAGCACCAGATGCACGATGTTGTCGGTGAGGTCGTGCTCGCCGGCGGTGATGAAGATCTTGGTGCCGGTGATGGCGTAGCTGCCGTCGGCATTGGGCTCGGCGCGGGTCTTGAGCAGGCCCAGGTCGGTGCCGCAGTGCGGTTCGGTCAGGCACATGGTGCCGGTCCAGCGGCCGTCGATCAGCGGCTTGAGGAAGACCTCCTGCTGCCAGGCCTCGCCATGCTGGCGCAGCGCCTCGGTGGCGCCATGCGAGAGCAGCGGGAAATTGCCCCAGGCCAGGTTGGCGGAGTTGATCATTTCGTTGAGCGGCACGCCCAGCAGGTGCGGCATGCCTTGCCCACCGAATTCCGGCTCGGCGGTCAGCCCGTTCCAGCCGCCTTCCACGAACTGATCGTAGGCGGCGCGGAACCCCGGCGGCGTGGTCACCGCGTGGGTGCTCTTGTCGAATGCGCAGCCGATTTCGTCGCCCACGCTGTTCAGCGGCGCCAGCACCTGGCTGGTGAAGCGGCCGGCCTCTTCGAGCACGGCATCGATGATGTCGGCACTGGCCTCGGTGTAGCCGAGCCGGGCGAACAGGGCTTCGGCGCCCAGGACGTCGTGCAGGGCGAAACGGAAGTCGGCCAGTGGGGCGGTATAGCTGCTCATGCGGGATCCTTCGAAGACGGTGCGGGAGGCGTGCGCGTCAGCGCAGCACGCCGTTGAGGCCGGGGGCCGGGCTGAGCGTGTTGCGCGATTGCACCGCGAACTCGCGTTGTTTCTTGTCCTGCGGGGTCGCCCAGACGCTGCCCTTGAGGGTGTAGGGCAGCGAGCGGCCGCCGGCGAGCACGTCGGCCACGGTGATCCGGCCCAGCGAGGTGGGTTGCAGGCTGACGGTGACCACATCGGCGGTTTCCGGGCCGATCAAGATGCCCACGGCCTGGTCGAGCTTGCCGGCCACCTGATCGCCGGCGGAGATCTCCAGCGCCACGCGCTCGAACTGCATCGGAATGCTGCTGTAGTTCTGCAGGCGCAGGTCCACCGACCACGAGCCGTCGGCACGCACGGTGAGTTGCTGGATGCTGGCTGCCGGCTCGGACACACGGCGCACCGCGCCGCCACAGCCGCTCAACAGCAGGCCGCAGGCCAGCGACACGATCAGAAGGCGATAGGCACGACGCATGTAGGTGGGTCCTTGGCGATGAGGCGGCGCCAAGAATACTACGCAGTACGGACAGCGCCTTGCGGCCTGGAGCGGCTAACCGAACATCGCGGGCAGTCGCCCGGTGGGTGTGGATGGCGTGCAAGAACCGGAATGTGCGAGTGGACCATGCCGCACCGGGTACCGGGCGCGCCCGCCCGGCGGTTACGCAGTGGTTGTGTTGGCAGACCCAAGGCGACGTCGCCGTGGCCGATCGTCAGGCAGCCCGATTTACAGCAACGGCGCGGTCACGATCAGCGGCGACAGGTCGTAGCCCATCCGGGTGGCCTGCGCCTTGAGCTGCTCGAACTGCGCGCGCGGCATCTGTGGCGAGCGCGACAGGATCCACAGGTATTCGCGGTCCGGCTCGCCGACCACCGCCCATTGATAGTCCGGGTCCAGCGCGATCACCCAATAGTCCGCCCACACCAGCGGCAACCAGCCCAGCCATTCCGGGGCAAAGCGCACCTGCAACTGGCCGGGCCGGCCCTCGACCGGGCGCGCCACGCCATCGGCCTGGGCCAGCTCGCCATTGGCCGTGCGGCAGCCATTGCGCACCCCGATCAGGCCATCGTCGCGCAGCGTGTAGCGGGCGGTGATGTCGCCGCGGCACTTCTTCTGAAACGACACCGGCAGATGCGCGATCTCATGCCACTGCCCGGCGTAGCGTGAGAGATCCAGCTGCGGCACCGCACGCACCGGTTGCTGCGCAAGCGCGGTCAGCGGCAGCAGGGCAATGCACGACAACAACAGGCAGGGCAGGCGCATGGCGATCTCCGGTGGACGCGCGCAGGCTAGGCCATGCACCCCGCCGCGCGGCGTGAACCGGCGCAAGAAACCGGCTGCCAATGCAGCCTGCAACAAAGTTCGTCACAACGCTTGCCCAAACTGCGCCTGCTCGCTATGATGCGCGTCCTCGCAACGCAGGCAGCATTGTTGCGGTAGTGGCCGAGTAGCTCAGTTGGTAGAGCAGGGGATTGAAAATCCCCGTGTCGGCGGTTCGATTCCGTCCTCGGCCACCATTTTCTGCAAGCCTTCGTTCGCAAGGCCGTCCGGTCAGTACCGGATCGTCGTTCTCCCCCTCGCGCTGCACTCGACCTGATCGCTCGTTGCGGCGCTGCAAATGTACGCCTGTCGCGCAAACGGGCGTACCCGGCAACGGCTTGGTGGCGTGACGTGGCTGACTGCCGGTGTCAGGCAGTGCTCGCGTCAGGGCACCGTAGTGGTGACGTAGCGGCGTGATTTTCCACGCGATCTTCAACCCGGCGTGGCGATAATTCGCGCATGACGCACAACACCCTCCGACGCACATTGATCCACGGCTACTGCGGCGAATTCCGCGTGGAGACGATGGAAAGTCAGGCTCCCGGACAGAGGCGGTGGTTTTCGACTGCGTTCGTCTATCACCGCGACCGTGGCGCGCCGATCGCCACGATCGAAGGCGCCGGAGAGGGCGACTATCGCGGCGACG